>JBCAZO010000262.1:0-4516 GCA_038532975.1 Pseudomonadota bacterium | reverse complement strand
CACCACACCTGCCGCGCGAGCTTCTGCCGCCAGCACCGGGCCGATGAGAACATCGGCTTCTACATTGACCATTACGATATGTTTGCCCGCCTTGATGGCGGCCCGCGCATGCGCGATGCCCGCGCGGGGATGACCTGTGGCTTCTATCACCACGTCCACGTCATCTCGCGCTGCAAGAGCCGCGCCGTCTTCCAGAAATGCAGTGGCCGCGATCCGCTCAGGCGACCAGCCCACGGTTTTGCACGCAGCCTTGGCATGGGTCACGTCCAGATCAGCAATTGCGCTGACCCCAAGGCCCGGGATGGTCGGCACTTGGCTGAGAAACATCGAGCCAAATTTCCCCGCACCAATCAGCCCGGCACGCACAGGCGCACCCCGCGCTTCGGCCTCAGCGGCAAGTGTCGATAAATTCAAAAGACGCTCCTCTTCTTGGTCAAGTCTTCAGTTGAAGGGCCTCACGAATGCTACATGTTTTTGGGTCAGACGCTATCCGAATTGCTGTGGAACCTAAGTCACCCTCATGAGATAACATTATGCAGAACGGAGCGTTTTACGTGTTTCATGGCTTGACGACCAAGATTTGGCTGAGTTGCGTTGTAGTGTTGTGCTATGTCCCGATGGCGCTGGCCGTGGAAGTGCGGTTGCAAGCTTCGGAAGCCTCTGAAAGCGTTGTGAAAAGGTTGCGTGCATCATCTTTGACTGTCGAGACCGCAGGGCAGGACAACCCCGTTGCCCAGGATATTCTCTCTGCGGCGCGCGCTGATTACCAAAGGCTTCTCAGTTCTTTGTATGAGCTGGGTCACTATGGGGGTGTGATCAGTATCCGTGTCGATGGTCGCGAAGCGGCTGATATTTCGCCTTTTGGAGGCCCCAAAGCGGTGCAGCGGGTGGATATCCTGATTGACCCCGGCCCGCGGTTTCGCTTCTCGACCGCGCGTGTTGCCCCGCTGGCACCAAATACGGAACTTCCAGAAGGTTTTGCGCCTGGACAGCCTGCTTTTTCTGAGAGGGTCGTAGATGCTGCGCAAACAGGTGTCGACGCGTGGCGCGACGCAGGTCATGCCAAGGCACGTGTGTCCGACCAACGGATCACGGCCAATCATGCCCGTGCAGAACTGGCTGCGAATATTCGTCTGGCTCCGGGTCCGCGACTGACCTTTGGTGATCTTATCGTTGCTGAACCCGGACGTGTCCGCCCGAGCCGCGTGCGTGCCATTGCAGGTCTGCCGACCGGCAAGGTTTTTTCGCCTGAAGACTTGAAACGGTCAAGCGAGCGCCTGCGCCGAACGGGTGCGTTCCGATCAGTAGTGTTGACCGAAGCTGACACGCCCGGTGCCGACGATAGCCTGGACATCACGGCAGAGCTTGTTGACGCAAAGCCAAGGCGCTTTGGCTTTGGCGCCGAAGTCGCCTCTCTTGAGGGACTGTCGCTGAGCGGGTTCTGGATGCACCGAAACTTGCTTGGCGGTGCAGAGCGTCTGCGAATTGAGGGTGAGGTGCGTGGCATTGGTGGAGATACCGACGGAATTGACTATCGTCTGGGCGTGCGGTTCGAACGGCCAGCAACTTTCACGCCTGACACATCACTCGTTTTAGGGTTTGAAATAGAGGAACAAGACGAGCCGGATTTCCGGGAACGCAGCGCACAGGCGGGCATTGGGTTGTCGCATGTTTTCAATGACGAACTGACGGGTCAGGCGGGCATCGCCTACCGCTTTTCTGATATTGACGATGACGCAGGTTCGCGGACCTTGGAGCATGTCCTTTTTCCTGTCAGCCTGACCTATGACAGCCGGGATGATCCTTTGGATGCTCATTCTGGGATCTTCATAAATACCGAGATCACACCTTTTGCCGCTGTGGGAGGCGGCGGATCGGGCACGAGGTTCTTTGCAGATGCGCGGACCTATCTGGGATTTGGTGAAGATGACCGTCATGTGGCGGCGTTTCGCGCGCAAATCGGATCGGTCTCCGGTGCCGGACTGACCGAGGTATCTCCCGACATGCTTTTCTTTTCAGGCGGGTCTGACACAGTGCGGGGTCAGCCATTTCAATCTCTTGCCGTGGATATCGGCGGCGGAAACCGATTGGGAGGCCGGTCATTTTTGGCGCTCTCCAGTGAGTTGCGATACGGTCTGAATGACACATGGTCGGTTGTGGCCTTCACGGATGCTGGCTTTGTCGGAAGCGATAGCTTTGGCAACAGCAATGGAGAATGGCACGCCGGTGCGGGTTTTGGGGTGCGCTATGATACGGGGATCGGCCCTATCCGGCTCGACATCGCAACGCCTGTTGACAGCAACGCAGGCGAGCAATTCGAGTTCTACATAGGCATAGGGCAGGCATTCTGATGCGGTTGATTTTGATCTTTGTGCTGACCCTGTGCCTGGCCAAATCCGCGGTGGCGCAAAACTCTGAACAAGATGACAAAAGCTTTATCGAGAACTGGCTCCAGGACAATCTCTCCGAAGCGGGGCGAGAGGTTGTTGTTACTGGCTTTCGTGGCGCATTGTCTTCGAACGCCACTTTGGAGCGTCTGACAATCGCAGACGACAACGGCGTGTGGTTTACACTCAACAAAGCCTCTCTTGTCTGGTCTCGCTCCGCGCTCTTTGCAGGTCGTCTGGAAATTGATGAACTGACCGCGGACGAAATAATTTTGGAACGCATGCCAGTGACCAAAGACGGCGTGTCTCCTGAAGACGCGCAAGCCTGGCAATTTGCCCTGCCTGACCTTCCTGTGGCCATCAACATCGATGAGATTAACGCGAAACGCATTGTTCTGAAGTCACCTGTTTTGGGTGAACAGGCAGTGCTGTCGCTAGAGGGGGCCTTTTTTCTAGATGATGGTGTCGCAAGGGCCAAAACACAGATTTTGCGCACGGACCGCGAAGACAAGCTGGTGTTTGAAGGCGGCTTTTCAAATGAGACGAGAGTGCTGGCGCTCAATCTTGATTTTGCCGAGGCCAAAGACGGGCTCGTAGCCAAACTATTGCGCATCCCCGGTGCGCCCAGCTTGCAGCTCCAACTCAATGGGGAGGCCCCGTTGAGCGACTATACTGCCAGAATTGCGCTTTCCTCTGACGGGGTTCCCCGCTTTGGCGGGACGATTGAAATTGCCGCGATGGAAGAGAGCGAAGGGACAGAGACGGGGCATGCTTTCTCAGCCAATCTTTCTGGCGACGTGCGCCCGTTGTTTGAGGCTGAGTTTCACCGGTTCATGGGTGAAAATGCATCCCTGTCGGTTACGGGACAAAGCCTGGCCGACGGGCGGCTCAATCTGGATGTTCTGGAACTGACCTCAGGCGCGATGGAGCTAAACGGACAAGTGCGCCTCGCGTCTGATGGTTGGCCGCAAAGCTTTGATCTTGAAGCAGATATCGCAGGAGATGCTGTAACGCGATTGCCTGTGGCTGGTGCGGAGGTCTCCGTCCGTGAAATCAACCTGTCAGCGCAATACAACGCCGATCAGGGCGACGTGTGGCAGACAGAAGTCAATTTGCGCGACCTTGTAAATGATGAACTGCAGGTGGGCCGTGCGGTGCTTGCCGCACAAGGAACTATTGCGCGGGGCGAGCCAGGGCGCGTCACCGCCAGTATCGCGTTTGATGCACAGCGTCTAAACCACGACGACCCTGATATGCGCCGTGTGCTAGGGTCTTTCATAAATGGGACTTCCGAGGTGTCTTGGACTGCGCAGTTCCCACTGGAGATTGTGTCACTTACGCTGCAAAGTGAGGACGTTGATCTGCAGGCAACAGGCTCACTTGATGGTCTTTCAGAAGGCTTCCCAGTGGTAGGGCGCGCCACAGTTCGCAGTGCCGACCTTTCGCGGTTTTCAGGTGTTGCAGAGCGGGACCTCAGCGGCGCAGCAGAGATCCGCGTGGAAGGCATGGGCGCACTATTGGGTGGATCATTTGATGTGGATGTTGATGCGAAAACTGATGATCTGAAGATCGCCAATCCTCGCATCGATCCTCTCCTTGAGGGTAACGGCGCGGTCTCGTTTGCCGTCAAAAGAGACCTCGAAGGCACTTTTCTAGAACGCTTTATGGTCCGGACCGACGCTGTCAGCGCGACAGCAGATGGTACTTTGAGCGCCGAGCGCGGGCAGCTTGATCTGGCTGCTGAGCTGTCTGAGGTTTCCCTTGTCGAACCCAAGCTGAACGGTCCGGCAACCCTTTCTGTCGGTCTGCGCTGGGTCGAAGGCGGCGCGATTTCCCTGGAAAATCTCACCGTCCAAGCAGTTGCGGCAACGTTAAGCGGGACGGTTTCTTTGACCCCAGATGACCCGGAATTGCCGGTAGACGGTGAACTCACTTTGGTCGCAGAAGATTTGTCGCGTTTGTCTGCAATTGCGGGACGTTCACTTGCCGGGCGTGTTGATTGGTCCTTGGAAGGGTTTGGTGAATTGCGCGGAAAGACCGTGGACCTGACGACGAAGCTGGTCGCCCAGAATTTTCGTTCAGGTTTGCCGAGCCTTGATCGTCTTGTGGCTGGCGACCTCACATTTGAC
>JBCAZO010000261.1:0-4515 GCA_038532975.1 Pseudomonadota bacterium | reverse complement strand
CAACCGTATTGGGCTGCGCGATCTGGCTAACAAAGGCCTGATCCCCGGCGTGACCAAGTCGAGCTGGTGAGGGTATAGACAATGGCAATGACCGATCCTCTGGGTGATATGCTCACCCGTATCCGCAATGCGGGCATGCGTGGCAAATCCACTGTCATGGTTCCGGCCTCCAAAATGCGCACCCGCGTCTTGGATGTGCTGGCCGACGAGGGCTATATCCGTGGTTTCGAAAATGCCACGGGCAAAGATGGCCATCCGGCCATCGAAGTGAGCCTGAAATACTTCGAAGGCGCGCCTGTGATCCGCGAGATGAAGCGGGTCTCCAAACCCGGTCGTCGGGTTTACATGAGCGTCGGTGACATTCCACAGGTCCGTCAGGGTCTGGGTGTGTCGATTGTCTCCACCTCCAAAGGTGTGATGTCGGATGCGAATGCACGCGCGGCCAATGTTGGCGGCGAAGTGCTCTGCACCGTATTCTAAGGAGGCTTTGAGAAATGTCTCGTATCGGCAAACAACCGGTTGCTCTGCCTGATGGTGTCACGGCGACACTGAGCGGTCAGACAATCGAAATCAAAGGCCCCAAGGCCTCCAAATCCTTCACCGCCACGGATGACGTGACGCTGACGGTTGCGGACGGCACAGTCACGGTTGAACCGCGCGGCAAATCCAAGCGCGCGCGCCAACAGTGGGGCATGACCCGCACGGTCATCGCCAACATGGTGCATGGGTCCAAAGAGACCTTTAAGAAAGAGCTGGAAATCCGCGGTGTTGGTTACCGGGCACAGATGCAGGGCAATGTCCTGAAGCTGAACCTTGGCCTCAGCCATGACGTGGACTTCCCTGTTCCGGAAGGTGTGACTGTCACGGCGCCCAAGCCCACGGAATTGATCGTGGAAGGCCATGACAAACAGCTCGTCGGTCAGGTCGCGGCCAATATTCGCGACTGGCGTCGGCCCGAGCCCTACAAGGGCAAAGGCATTCGCTACAAAGACGAGTATATCTTCCAGAAGGAAGGCAAGAAGAAGTAAGGACGCGATAAAATGGCAAACAGCAAAAGAACACTGTTCCTTAAGCGCCGCCTGCGCGTCCGGAACAAACTTCGTAAGGTCAATGCCGGGCGTGCGCGCCTTAGCGTGCACCGCTCGAACAAAAACATCAGCGCGCAGCTTATTGATGACGTCAATGGCGTCACATTGGCTGCGGCCTCAACCCTGGAAAAGGATCTGGGCGTCGTTGGCAAGAACAACGTGGAAGCAGCAGCCAAGGTGGGCTCTGCGATTGCGGAACGTGCCAAGAAGGCTGGTGTGACCGAGGCTTACTTTGATCGTGGCGGGTTCCTCTTCCACGGCAAGGTCAAGGCCGTGGCCGATGCTGCCCGTGAGGGTGGTCTGAAGATATAGGTGGGATGTAATCCCATCCTACGCAGATGCCGTAGGGTGGGGCTTCGACCCATTCTGATTGCAGGCGGAGCTGTCCGCCTCGATGATCCGGGAGCCACATGGCTCACTGGGATTGGACAAACGGCGCAATGCGCCACATGAAAGGACGCCGAGTATGGCAAGAGAAGACAAACGCCGTGGTGGTGGTCGTGATCGCGACGAAGCCCCGGAATTCGCCGATCGCCTGGTTGCGATCAACCGTGTTTCGAAAACCGTGAAGGGTGGTAAGCGTTTTGGCTTTGCCGCGCTTGTCGTTGTCGGTGACCAGAAGGGTCGCGTGGGCTTTGGCAAGGGCAAGGCCAAGGAAGTGCCCGAGGCAATCCGCAAGGCCACTGAGCAAGCCAAGCGCCAGATGATCCGCGTGCCGCTGCGCGAAGGCCGCACGCTGCACCACGATATCGAGGGCCGTCATGGCGCCGGTAAAGTGGTCATGCGCACAGCGCCCACCGGGACCGGGATCATCGCCGGTGGTCCGATGCGGGCCGTATTCGAGATGCTGGGCGTGCAGGACGTCGTGGCCAAATCCATTGGGTCGCAAAACCCCTACAACATGATCCGCGCCACCATCGACGGTCTGCAAAAAGAGGCCAGCCCGCGCATGGTGGCCCAGCGCCGCGGTAAGAAGGTGGCCGACATCCTGCGCAAGGATGACGCGCCTGCTGCAGAGGCTTCTACTGAAGCCGCAGAAGCGTAAGGAGACGGGAACATGGCAAAAACCATCGTCGTCAAACAGGTGG
The DNA here is from genome assembly GCA_038532975.1 of Pseudomonadota bacterium. Classification (GTDB taxonomy): domain Bacteria; phylum Pseudomonadota; class Alphaproteobacteria; order Rhodobacterales; family Rhodobacteraceae; genus Roseovarius. Next base: position 2,339 of record JBCAZO010000261.1, on the reverse strand, counting down.
GCTCGCCCATCCGCCGCCCTCAGGACCAGCGCGCCACGCTGATTGGTCTGGGCCTCAACAAGATGCACAAGACGCGCGAGCTGGAAGACACACCTTCCGTGCGCGGCATGATCAACAAGATCCCGCATCTCGTGGAAATCGTCGAAGAAAAAGGGTGAGTATGTGCCGGGGTGAACCCCGGCCTACCCCAAGCCGTAGGGCGGGGTTCACCCCGCCGATGCACCCCGGTCAGAGATGGCCGGGGTGTTTTTAGTTTGACACGTTTGTTTGTGGAACTCGGCGTGTTACCGTGTAGGGGATGAAACGATTTGCAATTATACGAGTGCCTACAAACGGCCCACCTGCTCTTGTGAACATGAAAAATGTGTTCGAGACGGAAGAAGAGGCGTTAGCCCGATTGGCTGAAATCGAAGCCACGCAACAAAAATTGCATCATACCTTTCTGGATGTCGTGGAATTTGAGGGTAAAGTCCACGAAGCTCTGCCAAAGAAAGGGATACTTGTGTGAAGGTTACCTAAAGGTATCACCCCACCACCGCACACCCCAAGGTCCGCCTCAAAGCCTCCGCCAGCTCGTCAACCGTTTCCGTGGTCACATAACTCCCACCGGTCTGATCTGCGAGGCATTGCACCTCTGCGGCGGCGGCCTGAAACGCCTCAATGCTGTTCCACGAAAACGGGTCAAACACCAACCTGAAGCCGATGATGTGCACCGTAAGATCACGGCCCGTTGCGGCAAGTTCCTGGCCAAGCTTGCACGGCGCGCCGCCGCAGGTTTCCGAGCCGTCCGTGACCAGAACAATGATGCCGGGGGTGGTGCGATAGTCCAGCACCTCGGCGGCCTCGCGGACAGCATCTGTGAGTGGGGTGAGGCCAGCGGGGCGCAGGGCCTCGACCTCTGTAATCACTGCCCGGTCTGCATTCGCTTTTGGCGTGAATTTGACCTGTATCCCGCGGCAGCTGTCCGCTGCGCCCGGCCCATAGGTCAAAAGCCCGATGCGGCGGACCGGGGCGACCTGCGGCATCACCTCGGCCACCGCCGTGCGGGCTTCTTCGATGCGTGACGGGCCGCTGGCGCCAAAGCCAAGTTCTGCCATCGAAGCTGAGCCGTCAAAGACAAGCATGGCGTCGCGGCTGCAGGTTTGGGCCAGGCTTTGTGTGGCCAGGCAGATTGCGAGGCCTGAAGCAACAAGGCTTTTCAACAACTTACCCAATGAGCGCACATCCCAATGTGCGGCGCAGAGCCTGGCTTAACTCATCAATAGTCTCGGTTGACACATACATACCGCCGGTCTGATCCGAGAGACATTTGGCGACTGAAATGCCATCGGGATACACATTGGCCTCGGGGCTGTCCCAGGCAAAGCGATCCGTCACGACTCGAAAGCCGATGACATGCACGGTCAGGTCACGGGCGGTGGCGGCAAGTTCAGCCCCTAATGCACAGGGCCGTCCACCGCAGGTCTCGTTTCCATCTGTGACCAGCACCACGATACCCGCCTCTGAGCGGTAGTTCAGCACATCCGCGGCTGTGCGCACGGCTTCGGTCAGAGGCGTTAAGCCATTGGGATCCAACATTTCTATCGCCTCAAGGATGGGCTGTGCGGCATTGGCCACCGGCGCAAACTTGAGGTTAATCCCTTCACAGGAATTCTCAGGCCCCGGACCATAAGTCAAAAGCCCAATCCGCCGGATCGGGGCGATCTGTGGCATCGCCAGTTGCAGCGCCGTGCGCGCGTCATCAATACGTTTGGGGTCGGCGAGGTTGAGGCCAAGTTCGGCCATAGATGCCGAGCCGTCGAAAACCAGCATGGCATCGCGGGCGCAGTCGGTTGCGGCTGCGTGGTTTGTTGAGGACAGCGTTAAGACTGCCGATAAAGTGCAAGCGATTTTTGAGCGAAGGTTAAACATACATATAAATCTCTCACGTTCAGGCAGGTTGTGACAATTCGACTCTGAAAACATCAAGCAACTTTGATCACGCTCTGGGCGCGCGTCACTGGGCCAGTTTGAGAAACGATATGTTTCGCAAAAGCATTTAGGCAAAATTGTGTCAATAGTTTAGCGTAAATAAGGTAACAGTGAACGGTAGGGACCAACTCGTGTTTCATCAAAAAACGATTTCTTTTGCGCGCAGCTTTGTGGTTGCCGCATCATTGGGTGCGTTCGCCTTTGTCGGTGGCGTCGCATCTGCTTCTACTATGACACCCAATGGCGAATATGAGGCGAAAAGTGTGACCACCAATGGCCACGATCATGCCTTGTGGCTGGTAGGGTTTCTTGGCAGTGGTGCAGACCGCTATTGGCAATTCGAGGATGGGACAAGTTTGCTTGTCCCA
>JBCAZO010000260.1:0-4482 GCA_038532975.1 Pseudomonadota bacterium | reverse complement strand
TCCGATCTCGCTGCGCACGCGAGGCGAAACGGTGGATGAATACGCCGCAGCCGCAGCCGTTATGCGTGCCAAGTGCAACAAGGTGACTGCACCCGCCGGAGCAATGGATATCGTTGGCACGGGCGGCGACGGCAAAGGCACGCTCAACATCTCCACCGCCACCGCCTTTGTCGTGGCAGGCGCAGGTGTGCCCGTGGCCAAGCATGGCAATCGCAATCTGAGTTCGAAATCCGGCGCGGCAGATGCGCTGACGCAGATGGGCATCAACGTGATGGTCGGCGCGGATGTGGTTGAAAAGGCGCTGGAAAGTGCTGGTATCGCCTTCATGATGGCCCCTATGCATCACCCGGCCATGGCCCATGTTGGCCCGGTGCGCGCCGAGCTGGGCACGCGTACGATTTTCAACATTCTCGGCCCTTTGACCAACCCGGCAGGTGCCAAACGGCAACTGACGGGCGCCTTTAGTCGCGATCTGATCCGCCCCATGGCGGAAACGCTGGGACAGCTTGGATCCGAGCGCGCCTGGCTGGTGCATGGTGGAGATGGCACGGACGAGCTGAGCATTGCCGGATCAAGCTGGGTCGCCGCACTCGAGGAAGATGGCAGCGTAAAGGATGTGGAATTGCATCCCGAGGATTTCGGCCTTCCGGTGCATCCATTTGAAGCCATTCTTGGTGGCACGCCGGAAGAAAACGGCGCCGCGTTCCGCGCGCTTCTCAACGGAGAAAAAGGCGCGTATCGTGATGCTGTCCTGCTGAATGCCGCTGCTGCCCTGACCATTGCAGGCAAAACCAGCGACCTGAAATCTGGTGTCGATCTGGCCCGCGAAAGCATTGACAGCGGCGCGGCCAAGGCGCGGATTGACGCGCTGGCCAAAATCACATCGGAGGCCGCATGAGCACGCCATCCATTCTTGAAAAGATCAAAGCCTACAAGCTTGAGGAAATCGCCGCCGCGAAAGCCGCAAAACCGCTGGAAGAGCTGACAACCGAGGCCGAGAACGCCCCTGCGGTTCGTCCTTTCACCGACGCGCTTTTGCAAGCCAGCAAGACCGGCTTTGGCCTCATCGCAGAGATCAAAAAGGCTAGCCCGTCCAAAGGCTTGATCCGAGAGGATTTTGATCCACCGGCACTTGCCAAAGCTTATGAGGACGGTGGTGCCGCCTGCTTGTCTGTTCTGACCGATACACCCAGCTTTCAAGGCGCGCCGGAGTTTCTTGTGGCCGCGAGAGAGGCCTGCGCCCTGCCTGTTCTGCGCAAGGATTTCATGTATGACACCTATCAGGTAGCCGAGGCGCGCGCCTGGGGTGCGGATTGCATTCTGATCATCATGGCCTCGGTCGATGACACCCAGGCGGCCGAGCTTGAGGCTGCGGCGACCGAATGGGGCATGGATGCGCTTCTGGAAGTCCATAATGAGGAAGAGTTGGAGCGCGCCGCACGGCTCAGCTCCACCATGATCGGCATCAACAACCGTGATCTCAACACGTTCGAAACCTCACTGGATGTCACCAAGCGCCTGTCGAAACTGGTGCCGGAAGATCGCATGATTGTCACCGAAAGCGGCCTTTTTGAGCCAGAAGACCTTGCCGATCTGGCGCGGTATGGTGCGCGTGCTTTTCTCATTGGCGAGTCCCTCATGCGACAGGACGACGTCGCAGCCGCCACGCGCCGTATTCTGTCCGCCGCTCCGGCACCGAGAGGCATGTGATGGCTGATCTCACGCATTTTGACGGCAAGGGCGACGCCCATATGGTCGATGTCTCGGACAAAGCTGTCACAGACCGCATCGCCGTGGCCGAAGGCTACGTGAAGATGGCCACGCAAACTTTTGATATCATTTCCGAAGGCCGCGCCAAGAAGGGCGATGTTCTCTCTGTCGCGCGGCTGGCGGGCATCATGGGCGCAAAGAAGACGCCCGAGCTTATTCCGCTGTGCCACCCCTTGCCCATCACCAAGGTGGCGGTTGAACTGACACTCGATCCGAACCTGCCGGGTGTGCGGATTGAGGCGACGGTGAAAACCACAGGGCAAACCGGTGTTGAGATGGAGGCATTGACCGCCGTGAGCACAGCCGCGCTGACCGTCTATGACATGGTCAAGGCCGTGGACAAAGAGATGGAAATTGGCGGCATTCGTGTCTTGCTCAAGGATGGCGGGAAATCGGGACGGTTCGAGACCAAATGATCACCGTCTCCGAAGCTTTGGGCCATCTCTTCGCGCTGGTTTCACCTTTGACCGCGGAAACCGTGCCACTGGCCCAAGCCGGTGGGCGTATTTTGGCCCAACCGGCTGTTGCACGGCGCGATCAACCTCCTTTTGACGGCTCTGCTATGGATGGCTATGCGGTGCGCGATGAAGATGCTGCGCCTGACGCATCTCTCAAGGTCATTGGCGAAGCTGCCGCCGGGCATCGGTTTGAGGGCGCTGTCGGCCCCGGCCAAGCCGTGCGCATTTTCACCGGCGCTCCGGTGCCAGATGGCGCGACACGCGTGGTCATACAGGAAGATGTCTCGCGCGACGGCGATCAGATCACGCTGGGGTCCAATCTTGATACCAAAACCCATATCCGCCCGGCGGGCAGCGATTTCAAAATCGGCGACAGCCTCGATGCGCCAAGACGGCTGAGCCCGTCTGATGTGGCGCTTTTGGCCTCAATGAACATTGCCGAGGTCACGGTCGCGCGCAAACCACGCGTTGCTTTGATTTCCACCGGGGATGAGTTGGTCATGCCCGGCGAAACGCCCTCGCCCGATCAGATCATTGCATCCAATACCTTTGGCCTCAAGGCGTTACTGGATCAGCTTGGCGCGGAACCTCGTGTTCTTCCCATCGCAAGAGACACGAGGTCATCTTTAGAAATGTGTTTTGACCTCGCCGAGGGCGCAGATCTCGTCGTCACTATAGGCGGGGCGTCAGTGGGCGATCATGATCTGGTGGGCAACGTCGCGCAGGACCTCGGGATGCAACAGGCATTTTACAAGGTTGCGATGCGTCCCGGCAAACCGCTGATGGCGGGGCGTATGGGCGATGCTGCGATGCTCGGTCTCCCGGGTAATCCGGTGTCTGCCATCGTCTGCGGCTATATCTTCATGGCCCCTATGATCCGGGTCATGCTCGGTCTGCCAGCGACCCCTGCCCCTAGGCAAACGGCGCGGCTCGGCTGCGACATGCCCAAGGGCGGCCCGCGTGAGCATTACATGCGTGCCGCTCTTACTGACGGGGAAATCGTGCCAGAAGGACGACAAGACAGCAGCCTTCTGAGCCTTCTTGCCCATTCTGATGCACTTATGGTGCGCCCCGTAGACGACGCGCCGCGGCAAAAAGGCGAACTGGTCGAATATATTGCGCTTTAGGCGTGTGTCGATGTGACGTCCGTGAATGACGCGCTTAAAACCAGACTTATCCACAGACGTGTTGACACAAAACATGAACATGAATAGAACAAAGAGAAACCATGACCTTTGGAGGATAGGTTCCATGCTGACAAAGAAGCAGCTCGATTTATTGGAATTCATTCACAAACGCGTTCAGCGTGACGGCGTGCCCCCCAGTTTTGACGAGATGAAGGATGCGCTTGATCTGCGATCCAAGTCTGGCATTCACCGGTTGATCACCGCGCTGGAAGAACGAGGGTTTATCCGTCGCCTCGCCCATCGGGCACGTGCGCTTGAGATTGTGAAACTGCCCGACAACATGATCGGTGACAGCGCACCGGGCTTTACCCCGCGTGTGATCGAGGGCGACAAACCCGACACGCCTCAGCCTGCCAATGCCCAACCGGTTGACGCCGCGCAGGTTATGGAACTGCCTTTGATGGGCCGAATTGCCGCCGGTGTGCCGATTGAGGCGATCGCCCATGCCAGCCGCAACGTGGCTGTGCCTGGCGATATGATCAGCGGCCCGGGGGAGCATTACGCGCTTGAGGTCAAAGGCGACTCGATGATTGATGCTGGCATCAATGATGGCGACGTGGTGATCATTCGCGAAACCAACTCGGCCGATAACGGCGACATTGTTGTGGCTCTGGTCGAGGATCAGGAAGCAACGTTGAAAAAGTTCTATCGCCGTGGCAATGCCATTGCACTTGAGGCAGCGAACCCGGCTTATGAAACGCGTGTTCTGCCGGATGACAAGGTCAAGGTTCAGGGCAAGCTGGTTGGACTGATCCGCAGCTACTGAGCATGCCAGAGCCGCGTGCCGGTCACGTCGCGCGCGGCTATAGTTTTGATCCCATCTTTGGTTTTGTAAAGGGCAAGCGCACCGCTTGCCCTTAACGTTTTGGACGGAAGACACGACGCGCGCTTGGAACATCACCCACCTACGCGGTAAGAAAGCTGCTGAAAGCTTTGACAGCTGTAGGCGAGAGGATTGGATCATCCTGTCCGCTGTGCCGCGCGACCTGAACCTGCCGTGCCGCGTCATTCATCCCGAAACGCTAAGGGCGAGCGGTGCGCTTGCCCTCTACAGAACCAAAGATGGG
>JBCAZO010000259.1:0-4522 GCA_038532975.1 Pseudomonadota bacterium | reverse complement strand
GAGATGTTGAGGGCGCACGGGCTATGGTTCATGCCTTTCCAGACCTCACGCTTGCAGATGGCACACAGGCTCATGTTTATTCGTCACCAGCCCATAGCGGCACATGGCAAGGTTGGGAGATGTTCGGCGTGTGTAACTTGTATTCACAAACAAAGGGACAAGCGGCCATCCGGGCCTTGTTCGACAAGATAGACGACCGGACAGGCAACATGCCGCCTTTGCCGGGTATCTATCCAGACTATCAGGCGCCCGTGGTGCACAACACTGAGGACGGACAAGCCCTCTCCATGATGCGGTGGGGCATGCCGTCACCAGCCTTTGCCTTGAAAGGCAAGAAAACAGACAGAGGCGTCACCAACGTCCGCAACACCAAATCTCCGCATTGGCGCAGGTGGCTCGGTGTCAGTAACAGGTGCGTTGTGCCGTTCACGGCCTTCTCTGAGCCGCACAATCGGCCTGGGCAGAAATTAGAACCTGTGTGGTTTGCGCTGTCTGAGGACCAGCCTCTGGCCTTCTTCGCCGGTATCTGGACGCAATGGACCTCAGTTCGGAAGCTCAAGGATGGGGAAACCACTGATAATCTCTATGGCTTTCTGACCACGGATGCGAATGCTGAGGTGGGTGCAATCCACCCCAAGGCCATGCCCGTTATCCTGACGTCAGAGCAGGACGTGGAGACTTGGCTCACGGCGGAAACGGAAGACGCACTGCAACTCCAGAGGCCGCTTCCAGACGGCTCTCTCATGGTCGTGGGGCGCGGCAGTCAGCCGCCAGACGTGTGAGTGGTGGCTTTCCGATTACTTATGTGCAGCAATACAAGCGCCAGGATTGCCGGAACGGATTGCACATAGAATGTTGTCATTGTGACTGTCACTGCACCAAAAACACCCGCAACTAAGACAAAAATCAAAAAGCAGGTGGCAACATTCCTCTGCCATTTCATGTCTTTAATGTTCAGTGACCAGGCCAAACCTGCCGCAAGGAAAGAGTTATAAATGCCCTGATTTGCCGCGAGCTGCGTTGTCTTCGGAAAGAGATCAGCGGGAAAGTCTGAAAACACCTTCGGGCCACGGGTTTCCCAGGCGAAGATTTCGAACCAGGCAAAATAGAAATGAAGCAATGAAACAATTGCTATCAAAATCAATGCGGCAAGTCTCATAGTGTTCTCCCAGGAGAGAACCTACCAGCTATTCTCGTTTTGAACAGCTTTCACCGACAGTAGCTCTTGCTAGGCAACCGTCTGCTCTCGTAGGTCTCAAACTGCCTATACCTGCCTCCAGAGAACCTGGGGCAATCTCTGGCCAGACCCGCAGCAACAGCAAGTGCGGCAAGGTCGTTTTCTGAGGTGTCAAAGCACTGCCCCACCCAGCGGTCATGCGTTTTCTCACCTGTAAGCCAGCACTTCACAGGTTTGCGCAGAATAAGCCTGGTCATCCATCTCTTGCCTTCACGGCCACCGCGCTCATTCAGTTCAGGTCCGTCCAGCCCCTGCAGCCTCACGGGCAGGTTGTTGACCTCAATTGTGTCAATATCGCGAACATGCGTGACGCGGCCTTCAATCCATTGACCTGCAATGGCTGATTGGGACGTTAAAACAACTACAGAAAACCAGTAGAGCAGCGGTTTCATATTTTGTCCCTCAGAGCGATGCTTTTTGAATATTCAGAGACCGGAAGGAGCTGTGCCTGAAAACAGGGAGGCAATCACCCAGATAACGAAAACGAGAAACAAGACATAGGCTAGCGCAATCAGAGTGCCTCCGTATTCCCTCTTGGTTGGGGTCTTACGCTCATGAACGAAGCTCGAGGCGTTGTCAGTGCCGTCCTTGCTGGCCGGAGCAGCTTCCTTATTCAATGCATGAACCTGACGACGCTGATGCCGGTTGGATTGCCTCTGTTGAAACTGGCGTTTTTCGACGCTGTGTAGATTACTGCGAACTGTGGAAAAAACCTGTTGTTCTGTCGTTGCAAGTATTGGTGACAGCTTGTCCTGGTCGGGAACCGAGTTGAGCAGCTTCCTTGCTTCAACGGCAAGTACCCGGAACTCAAACGAAAGGTGCGAGTACACATCTAACAGGTACCGTGCCGCGCCAAGCCTGAGCCGTTTTATGTCACCATCATCTTTCATCTGCAGAAGAAGACGTGACATTGCGTAGAGTGTGAAATCCTGCGGCCCAAAGCGTCCACGGGTTCTTTTCATATGGCGAAAAGCAGCCTCAAAAACCATGAGGACCTGGCTGCTCGCTGGTGAGGCAATATCCTCACTGACGTAGACTGAAATTGCGCGCAGCGCTTCCCCGAAGCAGACTGCTCGCTTTCGTTCTTCGGCAAGAACAAGCGGCTCAACTGCTGCGGATGTTTGTCCCACATCATCCCGGGTTCGGCTGTGTTCAGCCGATGAGAGTTTTCGAGTTGTTTTGAACAAGGCCCCAACCTTCGGATTCGAGCATCAGTTTAACAGACCAGCAGCAAGGTCTGACAGGCAGAAAAGAAGGTCTGCTTTCCCCTTTTTGAGAACAGATTGGTTTTCAAGATAAAAAAATTGTTAGTCAGATTTTTCCGCCAGGTGCTGCAGAACCGCGTCGGCCTCGTCCTTTGTCAGGGTTTCAAGGAAAGCAAAGAACTCTTCTTCGTTCTTCATATCCAGCTTTCCGGCTGCCTCGGCTTTTTCATAGGCCTGGCGCACAAGGCGCGGAGTGTCAGAAGGGTCTACCATATCATTCATTTCCTTAACGCTACCCCGGGGCCAGCAGCTACAGATCCATTTTCCAGCGAAACAAATTAGGACGCTAGAGTAGCGACGGAAAGCCAATAAAGCAGCCGCTTGATGTTCCTTCTTTTCGACGAATGCCAAACACAGCCGCGACCGATCCTATTCAACCTTGCTGATCGCAGCCAGCCATTCCTCGGGCTCCGCTTTCAGGTTGAGGACAGCAATTGTTGTGGCAAGGTCGCAGATTTTGTCCAGCTCAGCCTGAATCTGTTCTCGTGTAAGTGGTTCGGCGCCTGCAGCGATATCTTCCTGCGTGAGGTCATCTTCCAGACTGAATTTCAAGCTGGATGCTAGAGTGTTGACCAAGGCGAGGTTCTCCACGGCTTCGCTTCTGTTGATAGTCATACCTCGATCCTCGATTTGATTGTGACAAGAGCTTTAGCAGCACTTGTTCAGCATAGGTCACCAATTCCACTAAGACCGAACCACATAAACCGAGCATTTCGAATGGGCGACAACGTGGCTTGCGGTGGTTCCTAAGATGTAATCCTTAATGTTGGGATTAGCTGAACCCATTACGATAACGTCAACATTTCGCTCTTCGGCATACTTGACGATTTGCCGATGGATTGCCCCCAAAAGAACGACCGTTTCTACTTCCACCCCCTCAGCTGGATAGGCCGCCATGAACTTTTTTAGCGCCTTGCCCCAGTATTCTTTTGAGTCGGTGATGTTCAGATTGCGCTCCATTTCCGGAGCGACGGTTACCACCAGAAGCTTGGCGCCACGACGGCGTGCCATCTCCACGGCTTCTTCGTATCCACTGAAATCCAAATTCGCATGGCGAAGGTTTATAGGGCTCATGATGAGTTTTGTATTGCGAGGCATGCGAGGCAGTTCCTTCCACTTGAAATTCGTTCTGCAGGCTTGCGTGCCGTGACGCTGGGCAGGCTTCCTACTGGTCCGGCTTCAGCGCCACCCCCGGCCCCGCTGCCACAGTTCCATTATCCAAGAATTGTATGCCTTGAGCTTCGAGGGCTTTGCGGATGGCTTGAACGGTTTCCTCTGAGACAAGCCCTTTGTGAGGGGGCTTACCTTCCACGCGGCGCAAAGTAATCAGAGGTATTTTTGCTTGCTCGCAAAGTTCTGCTTGTGAAAGCCCCGCGAGTATTCTCGCAGCCTTAATTTGCCCTTTTAGCTGATCCAACTCTGCCCCCTGATAATTTTTTATCACTGATACACTTGTTATCAGTTGAGTCTAGTGATATATAGTTATCAGTAAGAGTAAGGAACCGCTATGACCTACAACTTCTCAGCCATCATGACCCGCGCCTGGGAGATATACCGCACCCGGTTTGCCCTGACGCCCAACCACGCTGCGTTTCGCCTGTCCCTGCAAGACGCCTGGGCAGAAGCCAAACGGGCTGTAGCGCAGCGAGAGGAAAGCCCAGAGGCCCGCAAGCTGCGCGACACCATAACCATCCTGGACAGCAAGAATTACTGGTCACAGGACGACTATTCCAAGCGCTGGAAACTGGCGGCTGCGCACAATGCCCAGGTGGAAGCCGACAAGGCAGACCTGGCCAAGAAGCGCGACCTCATTGCCAGCGCCAAGGGCCGGTTTGCCACCGTTGTGTTTATCAAGAAAGACGGCACACGACGTCAGATGCGCATACAACCTGCAACGCTCAAAAAGCACGTCAAAGGCGCTGAGGCTTCCACATCCCAGACAGGCATCAGGTGTGGATGACGCTTTGCGCGTGTCTGTGCTGCCTTCTGTGCGGGTGCGGAGGCCTTTGCGCCTTTGACG
>JBCAZO010000258.1:0-4453 GCA_038532975.1 Pseudomonadota bacterium | reverse complement strand
TTCGATCTATAAAAGGCCTTACGGCCAAAAGCGATTCACTTTTCCGTCTGGCGCCCCTGACCGCTGAAAACGCAGGTTTATTGTTTCCGTTTCAGGAGAAATAAATCCACTTAACGGCGAATTGTGAGCTCGCGCTCCAGGGTGACAAAAATCTCGTTCGAATCTCTGAAACTGTCTGCAGTTTCATCGCGCATCCGGTATTCGTAGCCAGTCCGCAAGTTCCAGTCTCGGGTTAACTCACGGATATAGGTGGCCCGAAACGTAGCGGCCTCTCTTGTCCGGTCCCCCGCAACGAGAGTTTCATCTGTCAGAACATAGTCAAATTCAAAGAGCATCGAAGAAGAGGCATTGATCAGGCTCAGATAGCCCAAACGCGCCAGGGATGTGACCCGCTCATCGCCATCCTCATCGGTTCGTGCATCGCGCTCTAACAGAGCAGAGAAGTTTCCACGCGGCAGATTATGGATATATTCCAGCGAGCCAATCAGGTCGGTGTCATCATTGCCATCGCTGTTTGAAGCACCGATCCGGGCAGAAAGTGCGCCGGTTGGTAATTCCATATCACGGCTGAAGCTTAGAGTGGTGCGTCGTCCGGTAATTGACACGTCACTCTCCAGATTGACCCCCGCAGAACCATTAGCCAGCTCACGGGTCAGACCAATAGAGGCAATCACGCCGGATTCCGTCAGAACAGTCGGAACAATCGTTGTTTCTTCGATGTCCCGGTAGCCAATCATAGTTTCCAGCGTGGTGACTGGGCTGATCTCGTAATCGACCTCGAACCGCACATCATACGTCTCGCGGTTTTCTTGCGTGACGTCATCGGCATCATATTCTTCATACCCTAGAACAATTCGGCCCTCGGCCACGGACGACAGGCGCATCCGGGTGAAGAGCTCGGCATTATAGGTGTCGGTGTCAAAAAGGCCTGGATCCGTGGTATCGCTGTAGCGGCGCATGTCAAAGCCAAGTTTGACGCCAACGCCAAAGGGGCTGTTCGTGCCGGTTTCAAATTCGAAATCAAAAGAGCTGTTTTGACGCGTGCCGTCATCAACAATCAGATCCTGGTCATCGATCACATCATCATTGTTGATGTCTTCCAGGATAAGCCGCACCGGGTCGGCAAAGCTCAGATCAACCTGGTTGAAGCGCGCCCGAGTTTCAATGCGGCTGTTCGCACCTTCGCGATTGTAAAGGAAGCGTGCAGAGTAATCGTCAAAATCAAACCCATCCGATTGGGCCGGTGTGTCCGAAAGCCTTAGAATGCCGCTGAGATCAAGGCCCAAAGTGTCCGTGGGGGTTTCCTTCAGAAGACCAAAAGACAGTTCATTATCCCAAATCAGGGAATCCCCCGGTGACGGGCTGTCGAGGCCAAAATTGTCATTGGCCCGGACAGTGGAACTGATTCCATAGGTAAGAGTCAGACCGCCGGGCGTATCCTCTTGCCCGGCGGCTGGCGTGACAGCCATTGAAAGCGCAGTCGTACTCACCAGTAAGGTGGTCAGACGAAGGTTCTTGTTCACTGCTCAGCCCCTCATGAATTTGCGCTTATTTTATTCGAAGAGCCTGCGTTGTGGAACAACAATCACATCACCAGGGGCAAGAACTGTGTTTCCTGCGATGCTTTTGTCACCGCCATTGGCGAAGTAGTTGTAGAGATACACTTTATCGGCCCGGCGCAGCTGGATGCGCTTGCCCGCGGCAAAGCGGGTGAGCCCGCCTGCTTGGGCGATGGCCTGCAGGATGGTCACACCGGGTGTGGCGTCCAGACGACCGGGTGTGGTGATTTCTCCGGTGACATAGATTTCAGTCGTGGGTGGTGCGGCAGGCAGGCCGGTGCCAAGCACGGGTTCTCTGAGGGCGGCCACGGAGACGAACACATTGGGTGTCGAGGCAAAATTCGAGGCCAGACCGTTTGCCAGCGAGGCGGCGACTTGGTCAACTGTACGGCCCCGGGCACGGACCGTGCCCGCGAGCGGGAAGCTCACAGAGCCATCGGGTGTGACAAGGGCAGAGCGATTGAGGCTCGAATCTTCCAGAACTTCGATTTGAAGCGTATCTCCGGACTGGATTTTATATCCGCTTTGCGCCTCAGCGCCGGTGGCGAAAATGGCAACAGCCATCAAGGCCGCACAAAAGCCGCTAATAAGTTTAAACATGGTTGGTTCCCCTAGGTACAAGCAGTTTTCAGGCAGATTACCCACATTAAACGCCGATAAAAACGTCAATGCGAGAATTTATTGTTTTGACAGGCAAATTTCTTGGCAACTGAGGCTTAGTTGCCGGTCTCCTCCTGTGTGGCGTTGGGTTTCAATTTGGTGAGCCGGGCAATTTCGGCTGTAACACTGTCTAGTATTGCTTCGTTCCCGGGCATTTCCGTGACTTTTTGAAATTGCGCCAGGGCGGCGTCAATATTGCCAAGGGCCGCATAGGTGGCGCCCAGATGATATTGCACCCGCGGGTCGTCGGGAATGCCTTCGGCGGCAGGTTCAAGATGCGCGAGAGCCGCGTCCAGGTCGCCCCGTTGATAGGCAATCCAGCCATAGGTGTCCTGAAACGCCGGCACGTCACTGCCCTGAAGGCGGCGCCCGATCTGCCAGGCGCGTTGCAGACTATCGGCATCCTCCCGATGAGTGGAAATCAGGCTCGCGAGATTGTTGGCAATAATGAGATTGCTGCTGTTGCGGGCATAAAGGGTCTCATAAATCTCGATCGCCCCGTCGATATTCCCGGCCAGCTCATACTCCCCGGCCCGGGTCCATAAGAGCTGTGGTGCTTCAGGCAGGGCTGTCAGCGCCTCATCGAGCACAGCGCTTGCCGCTTCCGGCTCGCCTGCGGCACGTTTGAGACGATAAAGCGCCAGCCAGCCGCGCTCGGATTGCGGGGCCTCGTCAAGGATCGCGCGGAACGTGGTTTCAGCGGCGTCAAAATGCTGCGCCCCGGCCAGAACCGAGCCGCGCACAAAGCGCAGGGACAGATCATCAGGCGACTCAGCGAGGGCGCTGTCAATCTCGGCCAGCGCCGCTTCGACATTGCCACGGCTGATATGCGCGCGGATCAGGCCCAGCTTGGTGCCGCCGCCCTCAGCCGACAAGCCTTCGAGAAAGGCGATCAGATCCTCCTCCTGACCCTGGGCGGCCAGTTTGCGGGCGTTGAGTTCATTGGCTATAACCGTGCCATTTTCAAGCTGCCCCAGCCGGGTGATCACACCTTCGGTCCGGCCCCAGTCCTGCATGTTGAGATACAGCACCCCGAGCGCGCCCAGAAGCTCCTGGTTTTGCGGCTGCAGACGCAACGCATCCAAAAGCACGTCTTCTGCTGAGAGCGCCTTGTGATCGCTTGCCAGGAAATTGGCATAACGCAGAGATTCTGCCGGGGCATTGCCGGAGGCTTCCACTGCCAAGGACAGCATTTCCGCCATCAACGTGCGGCCGCCATTGCGCTCATGCGCACTGGCCAGAAGCGTCATGATGTCGGCATCACGCGGGCTGTGGCCCAGAGCTTCGCGCAGAATGATGATGGCATCCCCGGTCTGATCATCTTCGATGAGCCAGCCGGCCTTCATCTTCATCGCCTCCACATGCGAGGGGTCGGCTTCCAGCACCTCTTCAACCTGGGCGCGCGCGCCCACGGTGTTGCCTTCGGCAAAGTCTATACGCGCCAGGGTGATCTTGGCGTCATTGATGGGTGAAGTAGGGTCGGGGTTGGCGGCCAGCACCTCTTCCAGCTCGGCGCGGGCGGCCTCAGTATCGCCCTGATCAAAGGCCAGCGCTGCGCGCAGGGTGCGCAACACCACCATATCGGGATTGCTGGAGATCTGTTGATCCAGCTCGGCGCGGGCGGCCTCCGCGCCACGGGTTTGCGCCAGGAAGCTGACCAGCGCCAGCCGGTTGTCATTACTGTCATCCTCGGGATCAATCTGGTCGCGCAGAAAGGCTTCGGCCCCATCAATGTTGCCCTGGCTGAGATACCATTGCAGGAAATTGCGGCGGTTGGCCTCATCCTCGGGGAAGCGCGCGATCATGTCTTTGAACTGCGCCTCAACCTCGTCCATCTCACCCATTTCGTTGAGCACGCTCAGGCGCAGCACATAAAGCCCCTGCATATTGGGCACGCTGGCGATGGCACTGTCGAGCGCTGCCCGGGCTGCTGGCCAGTCCTGTTCACGAATAGAATGGTCGATCACAACCTGTTGTGCTGCAAAGGAGGTGGGGTTGTTTTCGAGCAGGCCTTGCGCGGCCTCCACGGTGCCTTGCCGGGCTTCGGCATCCTGATCCTGCACAGCATCGCGGTAGTCGAGCGCGACTTTAGCCGCTTGCGCGTCAAGATTGTCCGGGGCGAGTTCAAACGCGGCCTTGCCATGCCGTTCGGCCTCTTCCCAGTTGCCCAACTCAATGGCCATCTGTGCCAGGGCCAGCTGACCTTCGAGGTTTTGTGGGTTCTGTTCGACGAG
>JBCAZO010000257.1:0-4551 GCA_038532975.1 Pseudomonadota bacterium | reverse complement strand
TTCTCGCGCTCTTCGATCTTGGGAACCTAAGTTTTAATTTTCCTCATTAAAGTGGTTTGGTCAATCTAAGCTTCGTACCGACGCGATACCGACGTTGGAATTCAGCGCTCAAACGCGCGCTACGAGACGGTCCATGATTTTGACAAGCTCGGCGCTGATGCCCGGCTCTGACAGAGCATGGCCCGCCACAGGAATGAGCCTGAGATCAACCTTTGGCCAGAGCTTGGACAGCCGGTAGGCTGCATCAGGCGGACAAATCATATCATAGCGCCCTTGCACAATAACACCTGGAATATGTGCGATTTTACCCATGTTTTCATAAATATAGCCGTCCTGCCCGAGGAAGCCGGCGTTCATGAAATAGTGGTTTTCCAACCGCGCAAAGGCCCGTGCATAATCCGCTGGGCTGTCGCCGCCCTGTCCATTTGAATGAACCGTCGCCAATGCGTTTTCCCAGGCGCTCCACGCCTTAGCATATCGAATTTCCTCAGCGCGCTCGCCTGAAAACAACCGTCGATTATACGCAGAGATAATATCACCACGCTCTGCCTCTGGTATAAGCCCTTGGAATCTCTCCCAAGTTTCCGGCCAAAACTTTCCGGCGCCACCGCCATAGAACCAATCCAGCTCCGCTTTGGTCATGGTGAAAACGCCGCGCAAAATAAGATGCCGCACACATTGCGGATGGCTCTGCGCATAGATCAGCGCTAGCGTCGCTCCCCAGCTCCCGCCAAAGACAACCCAGTCTTCTATACCAAGCGTCGTGCGGATCTTTTCGATATCCGCCACAAGATGCCATGTGGTATTGTCCTCAACACTCGCATGCGGTTTGGAACGCCCACAGCCCCTTTGATCGAAAAGGATTATTCTGTATTTTCGCGGATCGAA
The DNA here is from genome assembly GCA_038532975.1 of Pseudomonadota bacterium. GTDB lineage: Bacteria > Pseudomonadota > Alphaproteobacteria > Rhodobacterales > Rhodobacteraceae > Roseovarius. The sequence goes on along the minus strand of JBCAZO010000257.1, from coordinate 3,663 downwards.
ATATCGCCGCATCGCAGGGCTGCACCCTCCACCGGGGCCACCATGAAGAACGATGACCGGTAAGCCTTTTTGACTGCCGGATTGCTCAACATAGACCGAATGACCATCCCCAACGTCCAGCATGCGCCGATCGAAAGGTTCAATCGCCGGATAGAGAAATTGCGCTGCGCTCTTTTGGCCAGAGAATTTATCCATAACCATCCTATATAGAGTGGTGATTCCAAATGAGCATATGGAGAGCAGAATGCAAGCCGCTCAGACAACGATTGATGATGCAGAGATCGCGAAATTCGAGGCAATGGCCGCGGAATGGTGGGATCCGAACGGCAAGTTCAAACCTCTGCACATGCTCAATCCATGCCGGCTTGATTATATCACCAGCCAAATCGCCGCGGAGTTTGATCGTGATTTGACGTCCAAAGCTGCTTTTGATGGGCTGCGCATTCTCGACATTGGTTGTGGTGGCGGATTGCTCTCGGAGCCCATGGCGCGTCTCGGGGCAACGGTTGTCGGCGCTGATGCCGCCCCCCGCAACATCCCAGTGGCGCAGATTCACGCAGAACAGTCAGGGCTGCAGATTGACTACCGTCATACAACTGCAGAGGCTATGGCGGCGGATGGCGAACAGTTCGATGTTGTCCTAAATATGGAGGTTGTCGAACATGTAGCCGATCCACTGGCCTATCTGACTGCCTGTCAAAAGCTTTTGCGCCCCGGCGGGCTTCACATCTGTTCGACGATCAATCGCAACGCCAAAAGCTATGCCATGGCGATTGTTGGCGCTGAGTATGTGATGCGCTGGCTACCAAAAGGCACGCACGAATGGGGTAAGTTCATCACACCAGATGAGCTTTATAAGCTCATGTCTGAGGCCGGTCTCGAACCTGTCGATAAAAAGGGGTTTGTGTTTAATCCGATAAGCTGGTCTTGGTCTCTATCGAGCAAGGATCTGAGCGTGAACTACGTCGCGGCAAGTATTAAGCCAGAATAGGCTCTACTTTTCAGACTCAAGTTTGATCCGCAAATCTCTGAGCACAGGGAGAGTAGCTCGAAATTTATCTTCACCCAGGTCTTCCAGCACCTGTGTGATAATCGGCATGATCGCGGAGAGCGCAGCTTCACAGGCACGCTGTCCGGCAGGGCTAATGGCAACCTGTTTGCGCCGCGCATCATCCCAATCAGGACGCACGTGAATATATCCGGCCCACTCTAGTTTATTGAGTGTATTGGTCATAGCTCCACGGGTGACATGAAAGCTCTTGGCCAGTTGAGCCGGTGTGCGTTCTTCTCCGGATCGCGCTAAATGGTTCAGAACCGAAAAATGCGAGATTTCCATACCCTTGGGCAAAACACGACTGAGACGGCTTCGAATCAACTGCTCTGCCGTCAAAATCTCACTAAAGAAAGTCACAGCCAAAGACTGTGTTGGATTTTCGTTCATTTGGGCCCAGAAAATTGGGTTTCACAGGTCAACGACGGGATACGCTTTCGTGCTTTAGACACCGCTGTTTTGTCAATTTCAACCTGTACCACACCAACTTCGGTTCCGGCATCTGCCAATACGTCGCCCCATGGCCCGACAACCATGGAATGCCCATACGTCTTACGCGACTGGCTAACGGTTGATTTGTGTTCACCCGTTTGAGCAGGCGCGAGTACGTAACACCCTGTTTCAATGGCCCTTGCACGCAAAAGCATTTCCCAATGCGCTTTACCTGTTACTGGCGAAAAGGCGGACGGAATTGTCAGAAAATCAGCCCCAGCATGAGCAAGTTGACGGTAGAGCGATGGAAAACGCAAATCATAGCATACCGTCATGCCTATGCGCCCAAACGGTGTATCGCAGGTCACTGCACGATCTCCCGGGCGGTAGCCCGCGGACTCGCAATATGTTTCGGTTTCCGAAACCTTCACATCGAACATGTGGATTTTATCGTATTTTGCGCAAATGCGCCCATTGGGAGAAATCAGAAAAGACCGGTTGGCAAATCGTCCATCTTTTTCTTTGGTCTTCAGTGCGAGCGAACCAACCAAAAGCCAAATCTTTAACTCCGAGGCCCGCTGGCGCAACTCCATCAAAGTAGCGTCTTCATTCTCTGTAGCCAGCACAGTTTGCTGGTGTTTGCGACTTGTTGAAACGCAATTTGTGACTTCAGGAGTCAGAACAAACTGCGCTCCATCAGAGGCAGCTTTGGATACCAGTTCTTTTGTGTGAAGAAGATTATCTTCTGGATCGTCACTGCTGCAAAGTTGAAGCAGCGCAGTTTTCATGCTGACAGAAGTGAATCGAGTTTCCCTGCACGATCAAGAGCATAGAGGTCATCGCACCCGCCGACATGAGTGCCACCAATGAAAATCTGAGGCACGGTGCGACCCCCATTTGCACGCTTGATCATTTCCGCTTTTCGACCTGGATTTTTCAGAACGTCAACTTCCGAAAAGCTTGCCCCCTTCTGGGTAAGCAAGCGTTTTGCCGCATGACAAAAGCCGCAGAGGGGCGACGTGTAGATTTCGACGGTTTTCATATCGTGCACTCATTCGTGTTTCGAATGCGTATTTAGATGTCTGCCGCCACGCGCGCCAGTACCAACACGAAAATTTCATCAGCGCCTGCGCTCAGGCAAGCCTGCGCACAGGCGGAAAGTGTCGCGCCCGATGTCATGACATCGTCAACCAACAACACCTTGGCACCTTTCAGAACCAAGCATTTCTTTGGGTGTGGTGAGATCGCGCTATCCAATGCTTGGAAACGTTCTTCAAAGCCCAAACCATCCAAGATCGGTGTTCTACGGCCTCTTACCAAAGCATCTGGACAGAACCCGCAATCATAAGACTGCGCAACGCCTTGCGCCATAAGAGCGGATTGGTTGTATTTGCGCTTTAGCATTCGAGACCAGTGCAAGGGCACGGGCACAATCACCGTTGAAGGCTGTACCAGCGACGATGCGGCCTGAATCATCCAGCTTTCGACCAAATGAACGACATCATGCCTGTCACCATGTTTCAGCGCCAGCACGAGACGTCTTGCGTTGTCCTTGTAAACAAGCGCTGCACGCCCCTTGCTCCATGGTCGTGCGGTCGTCAGACACTTGTCGCAATGAACGACCGAAGCATCATTTTCTCCTGGCAAGGGCACACCACAGAGGTCGCAGACCAGCCCTGAAATCAACGGAGTCTCGCGCCAACAACCGCCACACAAGCCAAAATCTCTGTCGACAAGGTCTCCGCACAAAAGACAGCGTGGCGGATAAACTATCTTAAGCGCGGTTTGTACTGCGGTCGAGATCACCTTATTGTCCTTCAATGATGCGAATTCTGACTGATCAAATTGCTCTGGAACGCAACCGTGTGCGGGCCGCTAAAAACATGGTGACTTTTCTTCATGAAGCGGCGGCCGATGAGATCAAAGATCGTCTGGAATTCGTAAACAAAACCTTTACAGAGCCTGCAATAGTCAGCAGTTACCCGAAGATTTGGGCGAATGTACTGACCCAGGGCTTGCAGGTTCCTCCGGCTGATACGCTCGATCTAAAAGAACAGGCCCATGACCTTTTGATCCACGCCATGTCACTGCACTGGGCCAATGACCCGGTCGGACAGCTGATACAAGCCCGACGCGCCCTCAGACCTGACGGCCTTTTTCTATCCGTTTTTTTCGGCGGC
>JBCAZO010000256.1:0-4557 GCA_038532975.1 Pseudomonadota bacterium | reverse complement strand
AGGCACACGTGTCCTGATCGGTGCCTCCCTTCTTTCAGCGGTGCTGGGGTCCATCCATGCGTTTTCAATTTTCCTTGAGCCGTTGGAAACTCAATTCCAGGCGTCACGTGGACTGGTTAGTCTGACCTACTCTGTCGGATTGATATTTCTCACCTTGATGGTGCTGCTGGGCCATCGCATCTATGCGCGATGGGCGGCACCAATGCTATGTCTTGGCGCTGTTCTCTTAGGCGCGTTTGGTGCCAGTGTCGCCGCCTATGCAAATGCATTGTGGCAGGTTTGGCTTGGATACAGTGTTCTTTTTGGGCTGGCTAACGGACTCGGATATGGCTTTGGACTTCAGATGGCGGCTCAGGCCAATCCGGGACGTGAAGGATTTGCTATGGGAGTGGTGACAGCCGCCTATGCACTGGGGGCCGTTGTCTCGCCTGCTCTGTTTGAAACTGGCTTGGCCAATGGAGGGTTCAGAGCCGCGATGCTGCACCTTGCGATCGTTTTGCTTTTTGTCGGGTTGATGTCTGCGGCTTTCATGCGGGGTACGCGATTTGCGACTTGGACACCGACGCGACCGATTTCCAGAATCTCGGGTGTTTGGCTTATTTGGCTGGCGTATTTCGGAGGTGTTATGGCGGGATTGATGGTGATCGGTCATGCCGCTGGGATTGCCAGGGCACTTGATCCGAACAAGACCTTGTGGATTGCACCGGCTGTTGTTGCAGCATGCAATCTTTTTGGAAGCTTGCTGGGGGGTCAAGCCGTTGATCGACTGCCAGCGCGTGGGGTTGTCGGCGGGTTCTCCGTGATCACTCTTGGCGCCCTTGTTGCTTTGGTGGCAATTGGTGCGCCAGTTGCCATGGTCACTTTGGGCTTGGTTGGCTTTGCCTATGGCGGCACAATTGCTTCCTGGCCTTCAGTGATCGCAAAACGTGTGGGAATGGATCAAAGCGCCAAAGTCTATGGTCGGGTTTTCACCGCCTGGGGTATGGCGGGTCTTGCAGGGCCCTGGCTTGCAGGAACCCTATATGACGGCACGGGGGCCTACACGATTGCGTTGGGGATTGCGGCCATGTTTGCGGGACTTGCAGTTGTGATGGCTGCCCGAGTCTTGGGGTAAGGCTGCTAGGCATCCTGAAGTGTCATAACTGAAATCCCTCTCGCCACAGCTCCCTGCAGCAGCCGCCCCACTTGTTTTTGCGTGCTGTAAAACCCCAGTCCCGTTTTTCGCGCTCTGATGTCGTGACCGACGAACACAGCTATGCCGTCGCTTTCTGCGATAAGGTCGAGGAACTCCATTTGCCGTTTCCAGCCCGGGAAGGCTTTGTGTTGCATGTCAGCGAAGCTGAGGTTGGCGAGGCATTTGTCCTTTGGCACCTTTTGATAGATGCGGGCGCCGGGATTGTCGGGGTTGATGCTGCGCGGACCGTCGGTGCGGATGACATCGAACCGCTGGGCCAGGGCCTTGCGTGTTTCGGGTGTTGACGCGTGGAAAGGGCAGGCGAAGCTGCGCGCAGGAAAGCCCAAGGCGCGATGTTCCGCGACACCACGATCCACCTCATGCTCAAGCCAGTGTTTGAGGCCATTTTGCCTCAGATACTGGTCGAGCCGGGGATGGGTTCGAGTGTGATACGCGATCTCATGCCCGTCACGTTGTAACAGATGCAGGCCCTTAATCTGGCCGGGTGTGGCGGTGTGCAGGTGGCTGATACAGAAGGTGACACGCGCATTATAGGCGTCGAACATCGGTCGTGTGGCGCACCAGTTGTCCACAAAAAGGTCATCAAAGGTGAGGCATAGTTTCCCCGGCATAGCTCCGTTTTAACTTGCGTTGTCCGAGTTGCCTACACAGCACCTGCATATTTGCCGTAGGTGTCATATCCATAAGGGCGTAAGGCAGTTGCCGAAACACGGGCAAAAATGAGACCGGTGATGCGCTGGCCTGTACTATGAAAAAGGCGGAGGGCTTCTTTGACCTGGGCCTTGCCGGTTTTATTCCAGAGCACAGTGAAAAGGATGGCATCTGCGGACCGAGCGATGAGGCGCGCGTCCGGCACGGCAAGTACCGGGGGTGTATCAATGATGATGTGATCGTATTGACCGCGCAAGGTCTCGATCAGATTAGTAAAGGCTTCAGAAGCGAACAGATCTGCGGCATTGCGAGTGGCCGGTGCGCCGGTCAGGATGTCTATCTCAAGCTCAGGCGGTTTATAGATGGCATCCTCTAACCGGGCCTCGTTGAGCAGGACCGAGATAAGTCCGGTTTCAGGCAATTCGCGAAAGTATTCCGGAAGCGTGCTGGCGCGGATGTCAGCGCCGAGGAGCAACACGCGGCGGTTCAAGCCTGTCAGGGAATGGGCGAGTGCCAGCGCATTGGTGGTTTTGCCTTCGCCGGGCAGGGCGGAAGTTGAGACAATGACTTGTGGCGGATGATCGGGAGCTGACATAAGCAGCGAAGTACGCAAGTTACGAATGGCCTCGGCGGCCGCAGAGGTCGGGTTGTCGATCAAACTGGCCAATAGCTTTGGCCGGGCACGTGTGGGCAGAGCGGGGATCTGACCTAGTACAGGGTACCCGGTGGTGATCTCAATGTCTTGCAAGGTCTGGAAGCTATTGCGCAGGCGCTCTCGTAAAAGGACGATCAGCATACCAAGAGCCAGACCTGCCAGCCCCGAGAGCGTCAGGATACGCAAAGTGCGCGGTTCAGAGGGATGTACAGGGACCACGGCGCGGGACAGGATACGGCTGTCGGCTTGCTGGATGCCTTGTTGAGCGGCGGTTTCGTTGAACCGAGCCAGGAAGTATTCGTAGAGCACGCGTGAAGCTTCGGCCTCTCTGGTGAGTTGTTGCAGGGTGATGAGATCTTGGTTTTGAGAGCTAATCTGCCTCATCAAGTCCTGCTCTGAGGCGCGCAGGGAGGCCAGTTGCCGGTTGATGCGAGTAAGGTCTTGTTGTTTTTCTGTAAACTCGGACGTATCGTTGTTCAGCACAGCGGTGAGGTTTGTTTTCGCGCCGGTTGCGGCTACGATCCGCTCGCGCAACTCTTTGGCCTGACGTTCTAGAAGGCGCAGGGCATTGGCCGAAATCAGTTCCGTGTTCGCGTTGAAATAGGCAACTTTGCTTTCAGCGTCCTGAAGGGTTTGTTCCAGCTCTTCGACCTGCGCGCTGAGCCACGCGGTGGCCTGGCGCGTGGCGTCTCGCTTCACCGTGACTTGGTCGGTGACATAGGCCTCGGCAATGGCGTCGGCGATGGCAGCGGATTTTTCTGGATGGGTGGAGGTGGCCGTGATCCGGAATACAAGGCTAGCGCGAACGTTGGAAACCGTCACCTGTGACAATAGCGCGGAGATGACGCGATCCTCGTTGCGGCGAAGATCAGTGTCTATGGGGTCGCCGCTGCTGTTCGAAAAGAGCAGAGATTTAGCGCGGGTAAGCCAGCTAGGCGGCGCAAGGCTTTGGTTGAATTCGGGGTCTCGGGCGAGGTCAAGCTGGGCCGCCACTTTGCCCATCAGGCTCCGGCTGCGCAGGACTTCGAGTTCGGAATTGATCTCTGATGCGTCACCAGACAAGCCTGCGGCGACGCTTTGAAGATCGACAATCTGCTCTTGGTTGGGTTCGAGAATGATGACGGATGTGGCGCGGTAGATCGGCGTGGCGATGCCAATCGCGTAATAGGCGCTCATGGCCGAGACAAGGACACAAGATAGGGCGATGATCCACTTGCCGCGCCACAACGAAGTGAGGATGGCGCCGAAGTTTATTTCTTCCTGGTCAGGCTTAGGCCCGCTTTGGTTCAGAGTATAAAATGACCGTCTTTGGCGGGGGTCGGACACTGTCATGAAGCTGCACCAATTCTGCTGATCTCAGCATCTTTATGCACGGCAAATGGATAACCATTTATTAACCGTTTTTATGACAGGGTACGGATTGAGGCCTTTCAGATTATCCCCACGGGATAACAACTTAAAAGAATATGCTATGCAACTGCGCACCATATGTACTTTCATTCTGATATGCTTTGCCATGCCTGTCGTCGCAGAAGATGAGGTACGGGATTTGAATTGCTCTGACTTTCGTGATGCGTCTTTGCCAGAGTGTCTTGATCTTCCGGATGCAGATGAGCCGATCACAAACTTTGCACCCGCAGTTGCCCCAGTGGCTGGCGTGGCTGCAGCGCTAGGTGGCGTGTTGGGCGCAGGTGGATCAAGTCCCTCAACCACTTCGACAAGCACCACGGGCACGCAATAGCCTGCGCTGCATAAAGGCTAAAGCTTAACTCAATCTATCAGTAATACGCGCGTGCCCTCAACCTTTCCTTAGGAAAAGGTTGGTCTTCTGACGCTTGGTGGAATGCGCCGGTTAACTGTAGGTGCAATGCTTTGAGTGGGTGTTATCATGCGCGTACTTCGTGGCGCAGGCGCGGGGCGTCTGCTATCTTGGGTTTTTTTCGGTGTGTTCGCGAGCGTTTCTTTGGGGCTTGCTCCTTCGGCGACACGTCCCATCTGGGCTGCGGAAGACACCCACTCAAAGCATTGCACCTACAGTTAACCGGCGCATTCCACC
>JBCAZO010000255.1:0-4578 GCA_038532975.1 Pseudomonadota bacterium | reverse complement strand
ATAATTGGGCAATTCCATCCGGTAGAGCGTGGCTTTGGACATAGAGGGTCGTCCTTCTCTGTGAGCCGCATAAAAAGCGGAAGAGCCGGTTGCGCAAGGGAGCACGGTTCAATTTGCCGTGTGGCCCGACTGGATGACTGAAGGCTCGCAGGTGGGATTAATTCCCACCCTACACAGCCTATCCAAAGCGGTGATCAGGAAAAATGGTAGGCCCGGAGGGACTCGAACCCCCAACCAAAGCGTTATGAGCGCTCTGCTCTAACCAATTGAGCTACAGGCCCGACCTGGGATCGTCCTAGAAGGGCGCGCTTGGGGCGTCAAGGCTTTGTGATTGCGCAGGCAGGTACGATGGTCTAACCGAAAGCCGCAAGATCAAAGCGGAGCGCGGGCATGAGCGACGGCAAGAACGGCATCACCTATGCGGATGCAGGTGTGGATATCGACGCAGGCAACGCGCTTGTCGACCGGATCAAGCCTGCGGCGAAGCGCACAACACGCTCTGGCGTGATGGCCGGTCTTGGCGGATTTGGGGCGCTGTTTGATCTCAAAGCCGCCGGGTACAATGATCCCATTCTTGTCGCCGCCACCGACGGTGTGGGCACCAAGCTGCGCATTGCGATTGATACGGGCAACGTAGATGGCGTGGGCATCGATCTGGTGGCGATGTGCGTCAATGACCTTGTGTGCCAGGGGGCAGAGCCGCTCTTTTTTCTCGACTACTTCGCCACGGGCAGGCTCGACACCGAAAGTGGGGCGCGCATCATCGAAGGCATTGCTGAGGGCTGTGTGCGGTCGGGCTGTGCGCTTATCGGGGGCGAGACAGCAGAGATGCCCGGCATGTATCCTGATGGCGATTTTGATCTCGCGGGCTTTGCCGTGGGCGCGATGGAGCGGGGTGCGGATTTGCCCGCGGGCGTGGCTGAGGGCGATGTACTTTTGGGGCTCGCCTCGGACGGGGTGCATTCCAACGGCTACTCGCTGGTGCGCAAGCTGGTGGAGGTCTCTGGCCTGGGCTGGGATGCGGCGTGTCCCTGGGATGACGGCACATTGGGCGCAGCGCTTCTGACGCCGACACGGCTCTACGTGAAACAGGCTCTGGCCGCGGTGCGCGCAGGCGGCGTGCATGCGCTGGCGCATATCACTGGTGGCGGGCTGACCGAGAATATCCCGCGGGTGCTGCCAGAGGGCATGATGGCGCAGATTGATCTTGGGTCTTATGAACTCCCGCCTGTTTTCAAGTGGCTGCAATCCACAGGCGGCATGGCCGAAGCCGAAATGCTCAAGACCTTTAACTGCGGCATTGGCATGGTTCTGGCCGTGGCCGAGGACCAGGCCGAGGTTTTGGTCGCGCTTCTTGAAGGTGAGGGTGAGACAGTTGTCCAACTGGGCCGCGTGGCGGCGGGGCAGGGCGTGGCCTACACCGGAACTCTGTCTTGACCAAACGCGTGGCGATCCTTTTTTCCGGCGGCGGCTCCAACATGGTGGCGCTGATCGAGAGCATGGTGGGGGATCATCCGGCGCGTCCCGTTGTTGCGGTGTCGAACAACGCCAAAGCTCCGGGTCTGGCCAAGGCGCAGGCGATGGGTGTGGCCACAGATGTGGTGGATCACCGGCCCTTCAAGGGGGACCGGGATGCATTTGAAGCAGTGCTCAACGACACGCTGGCCGCATATAATCCCGACATCATTTGTTTTGCCGGGTTCATGCGCATTTTCACCGAACGGTTTATCTCTCGCTGGGCGGGGCGGATGATCAACATTCATCCTTCGCTTTTACCGAAATACAAAGGCCTCAACACGCATGCACGTGCTCTGGAGGCCGGCGAGACCGAGGCGGGGTGCAGTGTACATGAGGTGCGGCTCGAATTGGACGACGGCCCCCTTTTGGGGCAAGCACGCGTTCCGGTTCTCGTTGGTGACACCCCAGACATATTGGCCGCGCGCGTTCTGGAGCAGGAGCATATTCTATACCCTACCGTCTTGAGACGGTTTGCGGCGGGTGACAAAACGCCCGTGCTTCTGCCTTGAATTCAGGCGTTTTCATTTGTGAGCGCCTCCCCTATACCGGTTAGAGGCACCGGGCCGATAAAACCAACAAGAGACAAGACCCGCCGACTATGAAGACGATCACCACCACCGATGAGCTGGCCGAATTTTGTAAACGTGCTCAGGATGTGGACTATGTGACGGTTGATACCGAATTCCTCCGCGAACGCAGTTATTACTCCAAGCTTTGCCTCATCCAGCTGGCCTTGCCGGGGCGCAGTGATGATGATGCTGTGCTGGTCGATCCCATTGAGGGCGCGTCCATGTCGCTGGAGCCGCTTTATGAGCTTTTTCGCGCGCCCGATGTGGTCAAGGTGTTCCATGCGGCCCGTCAGGACCTTGAGATTTTCCATGTCGATGGCGGGCTGATCCCGTCGCCACTCTTTGACACGCAAGTGGCGGCGATGGTTTGTGGTTTTGGCGAACAGGTGGGCTACGAGACGCTGGTGCGTCGGATCCCCAAACAATCGCTCGATAAGACCTCCCGCTTTACCGACTGGTCGCGGCGTCCGCTGACCAATGCGCAAAAGAAATACGCGCTCGCGGATGTCACCCATCTGCGCCAGATTTATGAGCACCTGTCTGCCAAACTGTCCGAAACCGGACGCGACAAATGGGTGGCCGAAGAGATGGAGGTTCTGACAAATCCTGAAACCTACATTACCCGGCCTGAGGATGCCTGGCTCCGGGTTAAGACGCGTAATGTCTCAGGGCGGTTTCTGGCCATCGTGCGGGAATTGGCGCGGTTTCGTGAAGAATACGCGCAGGCGCGCAATGTGCCGCGCAACCGGGTGTTCAAGGATGATGCGCTGGTTGAACTGGCCTCGACCAAACCTGCGTCTCACAAGGATCTGTCGCGCGCGCGGCTCTTGCTGCGAGAGGCGCGTCGAGGGGACATTGCGGATGGCATTCTGAAGGCCGTTGAAGCGGGTGTCGCCTGTGCAAATGACGATCTGCCCAAACCGGATCGGTCCCGCGACAAGCTTCAGGTGAACCCGGCCCTGGCCGACCTTTTGCGCGTGCTGCTCAAGGCCAAGACTGAAGAATACTCCGTAGCGTCCAAACTCATTGCGTCCGCGGCCGATCTCGATGCGATTTCGGCGGGTGAGCGGGATGTGCCGGCTTTGGGCGGATGGCGCTATGATGTCTTTGGGGCTGACGCGCTTCGGCTGTGTAGTGGCAAAGTGGCACTGGCGGCCAAGAATGGCATGATCCGCACAGTTGACCTTTAGGGTTAGAGGATATCAGCGGCGCGTTGAGCGGACATTTCGTTCAGCCCGGACACGTATTTCGCGAACCTCTTCCAAAAGTGCGTTGCTGACGAATGCCCCGGCTTTCACCTCGCGGGTGCGCTGCGTGCCGACACGCGTTTGAATCGGCTGTACCGCGTTTAACGTATACTCCAGAACGCCATCTACCGGGCCATCCAGATTGACCCGCAAAAGACGCACGTCGAACGCGCCTTCGCGATTGGGCAGGCCCGTGACGTGAACAATCGCGCCTGTGGGTGTGCGCTCAACGTCAAGAGACGTGACCTCGTCCACGAGCGTGCCCTCGTAGGGGACTTCTTTGTTTCGACGGCGCAAAAGGCCAGTGCGCTGAATGGTGGTCACATTGCGCCGGACAAGCTGATTGCCCCCTTTGGTGTCAATAAGCGGGTTGTTGGTTTGGCGATCATCAGGGGCTATTGGCCCTGATGTCTGTGCGCGGGTTTCAACAGCAGCCGACTTGCTTTTGCCAAACCAGTTGGATGGATTTGCCCGCGACTCTCGCCACGCGCTGCAACTGGTCAGAACCAGAGTACCAATCAAGAGAACTGAAACTACGCCCCGCATGTCCACCGCCTTTGTCCACTTGATACCCGAGTATCCGATCCGCCGCGGCTTGAAAAGATGCAAGCGTGCGAAGTTTATCTCCTGCGACAGTTCTTCAGAGGAGTGATTTCGCTCTGGACGTCTTTGGGCGCTGCGCCTACCTGTGGAGCATGATCAAGTAAAAGGACCAGACGCGTGGCCAGTGAGGCGTTTGAAGCAATCGTGGAAGATTTTGAGTTCCTTGAAGATTGGGAAGACCGCTATCGCTATGTGATTGAACAGGGCAAGGCGATGGACCCATTGGAAGACGCGCTCAAGGTTCCGGCCACCAAGGTGGATGGCTGTGCCAGCCAGGTCTGGCTGCATCCGCAAATCTCAGATGGTGTTTTCCGCTTTGATGGTGACAGTGACGCGATGATCGTCCGTGGTCTGATAGCGGTGCTGCGGGCGCTCTACAACGATATGGCGATCCCGGATGTGCCACGTGTTGACGCCCCGGCTGAGCTGGCCCGGCTGGGTCTGAATGATCATCTGTCGGCGCAACGCTCCAACGGATTGAGAGCCATGATAGAACGTATCAGGACCGTGGCATCTGAGGCCGTGTAGGAAAAAGCTTTTAGAAAGCTTTTCCCAAGTCTTTTCTGAAAAGACTTGGGCGAGGGGCCAGCCCCCATACCCCCGGGCAAGTGTGTTGTTCAGATTGGAGCATATGGCCTGTT
>JBCAZO010000254.1:0-4581 GCA_038532975.1 Pseudomonadota bacterium | reverse complement strand
CACTCGCCTGGGTCCGCATCGTGCGCAGTTTCGGCTCGGCAGCAGTTGACCGCGCCGCAGCAACACAGGTGCGCCGAGCAGCGCCGTATCCGCCAACGCCAACCGGCACCAGCCAAAGGTTGGTCTTTTTATACCGCAACAGGTGATCAGGACGGATCATTCGCACACTGCTATGACCACGAATGAGAAATAGATGCTATGACGACCATGCAATGGAGACTCAGATGAACATCACTGGAAAGGTCGCCGCCGTTTTGACAGCTGGCCTGACATTTGCCACAGGCGCGTGGGCGCAGGAGGATGAGGTTGGAGAGGCTGTCTTGATCGAGCTGAATGCCGTGAAATCCAACGAGGCAAGCTGCACGCTGTCCTTCCTGGCCCTGAACGGGCATCCAAACCCTATCGAGAAGGTGGTCTACGAAACCGTCCTGTTTGATGCGTCGGGGCAGGTGGACCGTCTGACCCTGTTTGACTTTGGAACGTTACCACCGGGCCGTCCGCGGGTGCGGCAGTTTACTTTGCAAGGGCTGATGTGCGACGGGCTGGGCAAGGTGTTGATCAATGGGGCTCATACCTGTGAGGCACCGGACTTGCCCGCCACAGCCTGTGAGGCGGATTTGATACTGGATACGCGAACTGAGATAGAGGTGATCGGATGAGCGCGATACTTGAAAGTCTGAGACAGATTGCAGCGCTGGGCGGGCCGGTTGTGGTCATCCTGTTGATCATTTCGGTCGTGACGCTGGCCGCCATTCTCTACAAGCTCTGGCAGTTTTCAGCAGCAGGTGTTGGACGCCATAAGGCGCTTCAAGCTTCCGTGGCTGCTTGGGATAGCGGAGACCGCGGCGGGGCTGTGGCCGCGCTGAAGACTTCCAAAAGCTATCTTGCCCCTGTGGTGGAAATGGCCTTTGCCGCAGGACCCGGGGATACCAAACGGCTGGAGGCCGAAGCCGAAGTGCGCTTTGCCCGGCTGGAAGGCGGGTTTCGCCTGTTGGACAGCGTGGCGCAGCTTGCTCCGCTGCTGGGCCTTTTCGGCACAGTTTTGGGCATGATTGAGGCGTTCCAATCGCTGCAGGACGCAGGGTCGCAAGTTGATCCCTCGCTTCTGGCCGGAGGTATTTGGGTTGCATTGTTGACCACGGCTGTCGGGCTTGCCGTGGCGATGCCAACCGCCATGGTGCTCAGTTGGTTCGAAAGCCGCATGGATGCCGAGCGCGTGACCGCCGAACGCGCGATTGCCTCAATCTTGCACCCGCAGGGCAGGTGGGGTGACGTTGCCCAAGCCGCGACAGAGGAGCCGTCTCTTGCGTAGGCATGCAAGACGCCGGCGCTTGTCTCTGACGTCGCTTATTGACGTCATTTTCCTGTTGCTGCTCTTTTTCATGCTGCCCTCGACCTTTTCCAAATTCTCCGAGGTTGAGCTGGCGGCGGCAGGTGCGGGGGCGGCGGGCACAAGCGACGTTCAACGCAGCTTCCTGCAATTGGGCGAAAACACCCTTAGCCTGAACGGAGAGGATATCGCGCCTGAGGCTCTTGCGGACAGATTTGGCCAAACCGCGCCGGATGCAGAGACGATATCGGTGATTGTCAGCATGCAAGACGATGTCACAGCCCAACGGCTGACCGATATCCTTGTCGTGCTGCGCGGCATTGACCGGCTCAAAATCAACGTGTTGGGGTCCTGATGCGCCGACACAGACAAAGCGCCCGCCGCGAACCCACGATTGCGCTGATCAATGTGGTTTTCCTGATGCTGGTGTTCTTCATGGTGGCCAGCACTTTGGCTCAGCCATTGGACCCGGACCTCAAGCTGGTGCGCACATCAGAACTTGATGGCCGCGCGCCGCCCGACACACTGGTGTTGCATGCCGATGGTCAACTTTCTCATCGCGGAGACCCTATCGCATCTGCGCAGGATTTCTATGCGGCTCTGCTGGAAGACGAAGGCGAGGTTGTGCGCATTGTCCCCGACGAAGCGGCACCTGCCGCAACTTTGGTCAATCTGGCACGTGAGCTGCGGTCAGAGGGGGCCACGCGGGTGCTGATCGTGACGGAACGCGGATTGGAGCAAAGATGACCGACCTGCCGAATGTTCTGAATTGGCGCCGTTTGAGCGACCGGATCACCACGTCTGGCCAGCCCTCCGAGGCGCAACTTGCCGAGATCAGGCACCTTGGCGTGACGCATGTCATCAACCTTGGGCCGCACCACAACAAGGGTGCTTTGGAGGATGAGGCAGGCACGGTCGATGCCTTGGGCATGACATACATCTACATTCCAGTGGAGTTTGAGGACCCGACGGACAAGGACTTTGACGACTTCTGCAAGGCGCTGGACGGTTTACGGGACACGAATGTTCATGTGCATTGCATCTACAATGCCCGCGTTAGCGCGTTCTTTTTCCGATATGCCAGAACCGACCCCTCGGCTCTGGCCGTGGACGCGCAGGCCAACATGGAAAGTATCTGGAGACCGGGCAACGACTGGGCAAATTTTGTTGGGATCCCGGGTGCCCTAGGGAACCCAAATCTCTACGCAGGCGAAGATTACTGATAGGCTTGTTTCAACTGTCGTCCGGCCATCTCCAAGCCATTGCACCAAGGTAATTTCCGGTTTCCACCGACACAACCGTCATGCGTTCCGGCGCATAGCCATCTGCCTTGCGCGGATTGCGGAAATCTTTCGGGTTTCGCGCCAATCGCGTGAGGCCGGATACCGTCAGGACCAGAAATTGTCCTTCTCCGCGAAGCGGCACAGTGTCCAATGTTCTCCATCCTGATTGAAGCGCCTGATCCAGCATCTCAAACGGGTCTCGACGCTTTGGCGTAGAATGTTTCATGACAAATGCCCCAAATTAACCTCACCCGGATCATTTCTAATTGGAATTCGGGCGGTTCTTCAATAGTGCAGAACTGAATTTGAATCGGTGCGCTTCAGGCCAAAACTGTTTCGGATTTCGCAGATCGCGTTCATTTTCATTGGTTTTTGGGCTGCTTTGATCTTCGTCAAATCTCATTGCTCCGAGACAGCATAGCTTACCTCAAACGCCGTGGCTGAGTGCAGCAAATACAATAGCAGGTCGCACTGCGCGTGAAACGCAATCCCGTCTAAGGGAGTGATTGATGAAAATCCTGATCGTTTTCGAGACTGTAGAAGGCCAAACTCAAAAGATTGCCGAGTTTGTAGAGCATCATCTTTCTGCCGCTGGCCACGATGTTCAGGTCTTCAATACAGCAAATCGTACGTCACCCATTGATTTGGAGGATTTTGACGGAATTGTTTTGGCGGCTCCGGTGCATGAGCGGCGTCATCCTAAAGCATTCGAAGTTTTTGTTGCCGCCAGTCGTGAGGACCTTGGCAAAAGAAAAACACTCTTTCTGTCTGTGAGCCTCAAGGCCGCGTTTGCCGAAGGGCAGGAAGAGGCCTGGGACTATCTCACAGAAATGAAAATGCGGACGGGTTTTGCGCCATCGAGAGAAGCAATTGTTCCGGGGGCGGTCCGCACCGAAAGCTACGACTATTTTGAGAAGCAGGTACTTAGCAACGTCGTCCTGGGCGGACGCAAGGTTGATCTTGTCGACGGGGTGCGCGAATTCACCGACTGGGATAAATTACGCGCCGAGGTCAATGCGTTTGTGCGGAGCTTTAAAGGCTAAAACCCTCACGAGACATCATCCGCAAGATGCGCCCCATCGGGTGTTTGGCGCACATCCACACGGTCATGCAGAAGATGCGGTTCCGCCTCCAGTTCGCGCGCATACCGATGTCCGGCATAGACTGCTGCCGCAATAATCGCGGGCACTTCACAATCGCCGATGCGTTTCAGGCTGAAAGGCAGGGTGTCGATATCTCCACCTGTTGTCGCCAAGAGGTCATGCCAAAGCCCGTCTTTCGGCGCGCGATGCGTGACCATGACGACATGATCAAACTGGAGGGATTTCTCTGCGCCGGAGTAACTGCAAGAAAGCGTTGCGGTCTGCCCGTCAAACCAGCTTAGCTCCCGAGACAGTTCCAACGTGACACCAAGTTTTTGTAGCCTCGTACGCACGCGCCAGCGTTCGGATGTGTTGCCCGCCCATTCCGAAACGACATCTGAGGGCGTTGCAAGTGTCACAGGCACATCCGTGGCACGTACCGCTTCGGCAATGACGCCGCCTAGGTAATAGCCATCCTCATCATAAACCAGCGTTGGGCCGTCCGGCATCCGGCCCGCCATGATATCGTCTGGTGTCAGCAGGCTCACATCCGGCGGGGCGATATCTTCTGCAATCTGCCCCGTCCAGCGCTGGGTCAGCCAGGTGGCCCCAGTGGCCAGAGCCACGTGATCTGCGCCCACGTCGATAACATCCTGCGCGCCAAGCGAGCTGTCGTAGAAAATCTCGACATTGGGCATCTGCACAAGCTGCTGCACCCGGTAATCTCTGACACGGGCATAGGTGGAAAGGCCGGGCAAGGCGGCCTCACGCGTGACACGCCCGCCAAGCTCTGTGCCAGCTTCGGCCAGCATGACTTTGTAGCCTCGCTTACCAAGGGCACGCGCCGCTTCCAGCCCGGTTGGGCCAGCGCCGACAACCAGAACGG
>JBCAZO010000253.1:0-4595 GCA_038532975.1 Pseudomonadota bacterium | reverse complement strand
CAATTGCCTCTGCAGATGGGCAGATCTTTCTCGAAGTCCAGAAAGTCAGCCAACTCTTTGTGGCAAGGGCCGGACAGCATCACGTGATAGGATTCAATGGCATTATCGACGATCACTTTCCAGTTCACGGGCACGACCATGTCCTCCTCACTATCAAGCCGCATGTCTTTGATATCGGGACATAGGTCGAGAAAGAACGCCTCAGCGTCTGGAAAAAGGTTCGTCATGGGCGCGGCATTTTCGTCGAGGTTGAAATAGACAAACCCGGCGAAGCTCTCCACGCGCACGGCCTTCAATCCAAACCTGGACTTGTCGAACCCCTCAAGCCGTTCGGTGCGAGGCGCGCCGCGAAGCTCTCCACCAAGCCCGTATGTCCAGGCGTGATACGCGCACACAAATGTCCTGACACGACCCCGGCGTTCGGTCACCAATCTGTTGCCTCTGTGCTGGCAAACATTGTGAAACGCACGAACCGCGCCATCTCTTCCGCGCACAATGATGACGCTTTGGTCGAAAATATCGACGACGACAAACTGGCCCGGCTCCTCGATTTCGTTCGGATGACAGGCAAAGTGCCAGGACTTGTAGAAAATCGCGCGCTTCTCGGCATCAAAGATTGCCGGGTCGAAAAAGTACCTTGATGGCAGGGTGTACGCCGTCTCCAACTCGCGGTTGGGCCATTCGAAGATTTCCTGTGTCATCGGCTGATTCTCTGGACTGATTGCATCTCAGTTTTATTTTGTTTGAACGTTCGGTCAAGAAAAACTACTATCAAATTGCGATCTGAGAAAGCGTATGGAGATGGCATGCCCAAGGTTGGAATGGAACCGGTGCGCCGCAGACAAATAATTGAGGCCGTCATGGATTGCATCCATGTCGAAGGCATCGAAAACACAAGTCTCAAAGCCATAGCGCGTCATGCAGGCGTCGCGCCAAGTCATATTCTTTACTATTTCGGGGACAAGAATGCCGTTATTGCGGCGGTCTATCGTCACTTATACGTAAGGCTGAGTGCAGCCACACGCGTGCGACTGAAACAATCGAACTCACCTCTGGAACGCCTCTACGCTGTCCTTGAAGCGCAAGTCAGCGCCGAAATGATCACACCCCGAGTCGTCGCGACTTGGTTTGCCATAAGCGCACAGGCCATGAATACACCAGCTCTTGCCCGGCTGGAGAAGATCAACACGCAACGCATGACCAGCAACATCGTGCACGACTTGCGCAGCTTGGGGTTCCGCAGAGATGACGCAAGAACACTCGCTACAGAGTATCTTGCCGTGGTCTATGGCCTATGGAATCTGCTGGCCCATGGGACTGTTTCGAATGCTGATGACGCGCGCAACATTCTCACACGATTTTTGGAGTCGCGCCTGACCACTTCTAAAGCTCTGCAACCAAGTTGAAGCCACTGGAAATCTAAGAAAGAGGGGGCAAAGTACTGCGGTGCTTTTATGATCCACTTTCTCCCACAAAAATCCTCTCAGGCTACTCTTATTGCCAGACACGCCCCACGCATTTCGCCCGCCCAAACCATCACCGCCAATGCTTAACAGTCCGCAAACCCTCCGAATGCCCTGTTAACCTTCGCCTGATACCTACGCCGCACCGACGCAATACCGACGTGATACCGATGCAATACCGACGTCCAAAATCTTGCAAAACAAGGGCGTTAACCTTTGATGCGCCGAAGACGTTGCCTTTCAGCCGTTTTTGAGCGCGTCCAGCACCTCTCTCGCGGCTGCCGTCGGGGTCTTCTTGCCTGAGGTGACGTCTTCCGCTGCACGCTCCATCGCGTCCCGCGCCTCGACGGTCTCCAGCCGCGCCAGCAGCCCTTGACGCACTTCCTGCTCGAACCAGTACTGCGCCTGCGCCTGTCTACGGGCGTCGAAATGCCTGTTGTCGCGACGCCAGGTGATCAGCGCGGTCATCTCCTCCCAAGCGGTCTTCAACCCTTCTTCATGCAGCGCCGAGACCATCAACGCCTTGGGAAACCCATCTGGATCCTGTGGACGCTTGCGCATGAGGCGCAGTGCCCCGGCATAGTCCGAACAAGTCCGCGTGGCGGCTGGTTTCAGATCGCCATCGGCCTTGTTTACAAGGATCAGATCGGCCATCTCCATGATCCCACGCTTCACGCCTTGAAGCTCGTCGCCCCCGGCCGGGGCCAGTAGCAGAAGGAACAAATCACACATCTCGGCCACCACGGTTTCCGATTGCCCAACCCCCACGGTCTCAATCAGCACGACGTCAAAGCCAGAGGCCTCACAGAGCGCCACGGCCTCTCGTGTGCGCCGCGCCACACCGCCCAGATGCGTCTGGCTGGGACTGGGGCGGATGAACGCGTTTGGATCGCGACTGAGCCGCTCCATCCGCGTCTTGTCACCCAAAATTGAGCCGCCCGTGCGCGCAGAACTTGGGTCCACCGCCAAAACCGCCACCCGAAGCCCCTGCTCGGTCAGCATCATGCCGAATGCCTCGATAAAGGTCGATTTTCCCACCCCCGGCGTGCCTGAAAGCCCGATCCGAACCGCCTGCCGCCCCGAAGCACTGAGTCGGTCCAAAAGTTCCCGCGCGGTCGCCCGATGATCCTCCCGCGCGCTTTCGACCAGAGTAATGGCGCGCGCCAGCGCCCTGCGTTCTCCGGCGAGAAGCTGCTCAGCAAGCTTTTGCGTATCACTCATCCCGCTCTTGGTCCTCAAATCATCCTTTTGCGGCCTTGTAACACAGGCCTTTCGCCTTTTGCCCCAGCCAGGCAGAGATTGTCCAGCACCCGCACAATATCGGGCTTGGCAAAATCCTGCGCGCCTATGCCCGGTTTCCCGCCAATCCATGAATGTTGATCAGACAGCCCTGGGACGGGCTGCTAGTCTTGGTTGTGTAAGGTACAAAGATATCCCGGGGTCGTCCGCGCATAATGCGCAAACCCGATCCTGCCACAGACCCCGGTCTGCGTCCGGATACGCCTCATATGTGGGTTATGCATCTTACGTCAGGTCGGTCCATCCCCAGGTCCCGGCTTGGCGCGAGTGTCAGCCAAATCTCCACGAGGCGTGTCCGGGCGCCAAGATTTCTTGCTATTGCCGCTCTGGAAACCAAGCCTGTCATCGTTGATAAGTCGGGTATGACCGTACCTCGTCTACCGATCCACGACGCCATAGCGCCCTTGCTGAAAGCTTTGCAAGATCAAGGCCGTGCTGTGCTTCAGGCGCCACCCGGAGCGGGTAAGACGACTGTGGTTCCCTTGGAAATTCTGAAAGCTGGGCTGAGCCGGGGGCGCATTTTCATGCTTGAGCCACGCAGGCTCGCCGCACGCGCCGCCGCTGAACGTATGGCGCAAACTCTGGGCGAACCCGTGGGGCAGACTGTTGGCTACCGCGTGCGTGGTGAGGCCAAAGTCTCGGACGCGACCCGGATCGAAGTTGTGACCGAAGGCATCCTCACCCGCCGCATCCAATCCGATCCGGAACTCAAGGGCATTGGAACTGTCATCTTTGACGAGTTCCACGAACGCTCTCTCAACGCCGACCTTGGTCTCGCCCTGTGTCTCGAAGTGGCGGGGGCATTGCGCGACGATCTGATGTTGTTGGCGATGTCAGCAACGCTCGACGCCGACCCGGTTGCTCAGCTTATGAGAGCACCTGTGATCACCTCCGAGGGGCGTAGTTTCCCGGTGGAAACCCGTCATTTGCCCCGCCCTCTGCACAAAGACACCCGATGGGACGCCGCCCTTGCTGATCTGGTACAGCAGGCCGTGACTGACACAGAAGGCGGCGTGCTGGTCTTTTGCCCCGGCGAAGGTGAAATCCGGCGGCTGGAGTCTGCATTGGCCGATCGCCTGCCCAAGGAATGCCACCTGCAACCCCTGTTCGGTGCAATGCCCTTTGCCGCACAGCAGGCCGCGATTGCGCCCGTGAAAGACGGCCGCAAGATCGTGCTGGCCACGTCCATCGCCGAAACCTCGCTGACCATCGAGGACATCCGGGTTGTTGTCGATGGCGGCAAGGCCCGGCGCGCGCGGTTTGATCCCGGCTCCGGCATGTCCCGGCTGGTGACAGAGTCTGTCACCCGCGCCGAGGCCAGCCAGCGTCAGGGGCGGGCAGGGCGGGTGGCCGAAGGGGTCTGCTACCGGCTCTGGACCAAGGCCGAAGAAGGCGCACTGCCCGCCTATCCGCCCGCCGAGATTGAGGCCGCCGACCTTACGGGCCTGGCCCTGGAACTGGCGCTTTGGGGAACCACGCCTGATGCGCCCAGCATCTGCAAAAGCGCCTGTGCTTCGGCAAAACTGCCGGCATTGGGCTGGGCGCATTGACGGCAGAGGGCCGGATCACCGACCATGGCAAGGCGCTGGCCCGCCTGCCCCTACACCCGCGACTGGCGCATATGCTCACACGCGCGGGTCCTGAGGCCGCGCCATTGGCCGCGCTTCTGGCCGACCGTGATCCTCTGCCACGCGGTGCGCCGAGCGATCTTTCCCTGCGCCTCAAGGCCTTGCGCGACCCCAAGGGGTACGCCTCCGATCATCCGTGGTCCGCCAATTCCGGTGCGCTTCACAGTATACGAGCCGAGGCCAAACGTCTTAGAGGTCAGCTTAA
>JBCAZO010000252.1:0-4632 GCA_038532975.1 Pseudomonadota bacterium | reverse complement strand
CATGACGGCAAATGCAGCAAAGGGTCTGGAATGGCTTACCGGGCGCGAGGCGGCCTGGGCGCATTGCAACAACTTCCGCTATCATGTGTGGTGGCATAAGGCGCTGATGCATCTCGACCTGGGTCAGGTTGATCAGGTTCTCGACCTTTACGACACAGAAATCCGCAAGGATCAAACGGATGATTACCGCGATATATCCAACGCTACTTCGCTTTTGATGCGGCTAGAACTGGACGGATATGATGTCGGCAACCGCTGGGACGAACTGGCCGAGCTGAGCGCGGCGCGCACCGAAGACGGGTGTCTCATCTTTGCTGACCTTCATTACATGCTGGCCCTGACCGGCGAACGCAAACCCGATGCCACCGCCAAGATTTTGCAGCGTATTGCCCGCGACGCCAAATCGAACTGCGAAATGGGCAGCCGGATGAGCGATCCGGGCGTTGCCGCTGCAGAAGGACTCGAAGCCTTTGGCGAGGCGCGCTACACCGAAGCTTTCCACAAACTGGCGCAGGCCCGGGGGGGCATGCAGCTCGCCGGAGGCAGCCATGCCCAGCGAGATGTGTTTGAGCGAATGACAATTGATGCCGGAATTCGCGCCGGGCTATTGGATCAAGCCGAAGATATCCTAAATGACCGGCAAGCTAAGCGCGCCGGCCGCGAGGACGGATACACCGCCGCCCGCCGTACTCTGATCGCCACAGGACGTGGAGATTACGATACGGCATCTGTACCCGCCGAGTAACAACACCTGCCTGCTGCAAAGAAAGACCACGCCCATGGCGACCATTTCGCCATCAACAGACTTTAAAGACACCGCGGCACACTCGGACGCTTATGTAGTGCCGACGGCAAGCGTGCGCGATCCGCGCCTTGATTTCTTTCGTGGCATCGCGATGTTCATCATCCTGCTGGCGCACACGCCCGGCAATCTCTGGACACGCTGGATCCCAGCCCGGTGGGGCTTTTCCGATGCAACTGAGATGTTCGTCTTCTGCTCGGGCATGGCGTCGGCCATCGCCTTTGGCAAGCTGTTCCAAACTCAGGGCTTGGGCATGGGGTCAGCGCGCATCGCCTTCCGCACCTGGCAGGTCTATTGGGCGCATATCGGCCTCTTCCTGATCACCACCATGTGCATGTTGGGCCTGGCGCATATGGGCTTTACCCTGCGCAGCTACACGGATCAGCTCAATCTTGGGCCGTTTCTGAACAATATCGAGGGCAATCTCATCGGTCTGATGACCTTGTCCTATGTGCCCAACTATTTCGACATCTTGCCAATGTACATGGTGATCCTCGCGATGATCCCGCTGGTGATGGCTCTGTCGAGGATCCATCCTTTCGTAGCGCTTGGCGCCTGTCTGGTGCTCTGGGGCTTTGCCAATATGGAATTGGGCGAGCTTTTCACCGACGCCGACATCACGCCGCTGCAATTGCCCGCACAGCTTTGGTTCCCCGAAGGCAAGGACACACGTCCCTGGTTCTTCAACCCCTTCGGCTGGCAGCTTTGTTTCTTCACCGGATTTGCCCTCATGATCGGGTGGATCCCGCGGCCGCCGGTCAACAAATGGCTCGTCGGTCTTGCGCTGGCCTTTGTGCTCTTTTCCTTCGTGTTCTCATCTGTGGGCATGCGCAGCTATGACTGGCAATCAGAGTGGTGGAACGACACCATCCGCAGCTGGCAGCGCGAGACGTTCCGCGACATGGCTCCGCTCCGCAGCAAGACCGACTTCGGGCTGTTCCGCTATCTGCACATGCTGGCGCTTGGCTACCTGGCGTGGGCCGCTGTCGGTGAAGGTGGCAAGTACCTGAAAATCGGCCGTGCCTGGACCTGGGTGGTGAACAACATCATCATGAAAGTGGGGCAGCAGTCGCTGGCGGTGTTTGTGTTTTCCATGCTGCTGGCACGGTTCCTGGGCGTGTGGCTGGATGAAACATCGACAATTGCGGGCGACCGGTTTGTCCGCGATCCATGGGTGAACACGCTGGTCAACCTCGTTGGGTTTGCTTTGCTTGTGGTCTGTGCCTATGTGGCGGGCTGGTTCAAGTCGTCGCCCTGGAAGCCAAAACGTACAGCAGGAGGTCAGGCATGAGCCGTTCAAGCCTCTCCGCATCCATGACACGCCGCGCGCTTTTGGGCGGTGCGGCGGCTTCGGCACTGCTCCCGGGAATGCTGCCCTTGCCATCCTTGGCTAGTGGGGCCGCGGAGTTTTCGCGCGAGACGGTGATCGAGTTGGCCCGTGACCTGGCCACGCGCGAGTACATACCGCGCGACATGGTGCCAGAGGACTGGCAAAACCTGACATATGATCAGTATCGCGACATCCGCTTCCCGCGTGAAAACGCACTCTGGGCAGGCACCGACCGGTCCTACGAGGTGGATTTCTTTGCCCCCGGTCTCTACTTCCCGCGCGCGACCAAGGTCTATTCGGTCGAGAATAATATGGCCGAACCGGTGCCCTTCACGCTCGACAATTTCAACAAGGGCAAGTTGGTTCCTGACCTGATCAAGACCGCTGATACTCTGGGGTATTCCGGTCTGCGCCTGCGCACTGATCTTGGGCACCCGGAGTACAAGACTGAATTTTGCGTATTTCAGGGGGCCAGCTATTTCCGGGCCATCGGTATCGGGCAAACCTACGGTCTGTCTGGGCGCGGGCTGGCTTTACGTACAGGGTCGCCTGAAGGCGAAGAGTTCCCTGATTTCGTGAAGTTCTGGTTGGAAGCTCCGGGATCGGATCAAAAGAACATGGTCGTACATGCCTTGATGGACAGCCCAAGTGTGACAGGTGCCTACAGGTTCGACATCACACCGGGGCCTGATTGCGTGATGGAGGTCGAGGCGACACTCTTTCCACGCGTCGAGCTGGATAATGTGGGCATCGGACCGCTCACCTCGATGTTTCTCTTTGATGAGACCAACCGCAATCGCTTCGATGACTTCCGCCCTGCTGTACATGACAATGACGGGCTGATGATGTGGAATGGCAACGGAGAAGTCATCTGGCGACCGCTTGCCAACCCGGTACAGCTTCAGATTTCCAGCTTTGTGGATACAAACCCGCGTGGTTTCGGCCTTATGCAACGGGCGCGCGAGCTGGAAGACTACGCCGATCTCGAAGCGCTCTATCACAACCGTCCCGGTCTTTGGGTTGAACCCAAAGGCGACTGGGGACGTGGCGCTGTGACGCTCGTGGAAATCCCAACCGCCGAGGAAATCTACGACAACATCGTCGCCTACTGGCGCCCGTCCGAGCCAATGCAAGCTGGTGAGCAGGTTGATCTCTCTTACAGACTGACTTGGGGTGTGGAGGCGCCGATTGAGAAATCCCTGCCCAAGGTGCTGAACACTGCCATGGGGCGCAAGCTCTTTGGTGAAGGCCGTGTCGTGGTCATCGACTTCGAAGACAGTCCGCTTTTCGACGACGGACCGGAAGCCATCGACATCCACACCTACTCCCCCCATGTCGAGACCAGCGAAGGCGTGCTGCAACGCAACCCAGCCACGGGTGGCCTGAGGCTGGCGTTCTCCTTTGATCCAGGTGAGCGGCGGCATATCGAGCTGCGCGCGCAACTGCGCAAGGATGGCGAAATGGCCTCTGAGGTCTGGCTTTATCGGTGGACGGTATGACACAAGACTTGCATATCATGCCTCCAGAGGCGCCATTGGAAATGCCGGCGCAGAATTTTGACGTGTCCTACGCTGACCCGAAGGCCCCGGAGTTGCGGTCAGACAACAAGACGGCCCTCTGGCGCGCCATTGTCTTTGTTCCGGCTATTCTTGCGACTTTCGGCTTTGGCTGGTTCATGTGGAGCTGGTTCGGCATGGACGGGCTCAACACAGTTGAGGGCATTCTGCTTAGCCTTATGGCGTTTAACTTCTTCTGGCTCTGCCTGACGGTCAGCACCGTCGGCCTTGGTCTTGGTTCTCTCACGCGCACCCCGCCGCGCACCCAGACAAGCCAGCGCATGAAAGTGGCGCTCTTGATGCCGATCTACAATGAGGTGCCATGGTATGTACTCGGCAATGCGCGCTCTATGCTCGAAGAGCTGCGCGCCCATGGCGGACGGCATGACTATGCGATGTTCATCCTCAGCGACACGCAAGACCCAGAGATCGCACACGCCGAACAAGAGAGCATTCGTTCATTGCGCGAAACACTTTCTCCCGGCCTAAAAATCTACTACCGCCGTCGCGAGGCCAACACAGGGCGCAAGGTCGGCAATATCGCCGACTGGGTCACGCGCTGGGGGGCTGATTGGCCTGCCATGCTGGTGCTTGATGCCGATAGCCTGATGACCGGACGCGCGATTGCGCGGCTTTCCGATGCCTTGGCCAGCGACCCCGGCGCGGGCCTGATCCAAAGCTGCCCACAGCTCATTGGGGCGCAGACCGTGTTCTCTCGGATGCAACAGTTTGCCAATGGTGTCTACGGAACGGCCCTCTCCGAAGGGCTCGCGCGCTGGACCGGGCAAGAGGGCAATTACTGGGGCCACAACGCCATCATCCGCACGCGTGCTTTCGCCTCTTCGGCAGGCCTTCCGCTCATGCGCTCCCTCACTGGGCGCGAAGACAAGCTCATCATGAGCCACGATTTCGTCGAAGCGGGCCTTTTGCGCCGCGCGGGCTGG
>JBCAZO010000251.1:0-4634 GCA_038532975.1 Pseudomonadota bacterium | reverse complement strand
CTGACGCCGGCCGAGACGATCACATCGCCATCCTCCAGACCATCCGTCACAACCACCTGCGATCCGTTGGCTTCGCCCAAGCTGACGTCTTGCTGGGAAACCACTCCGGATGCGTCCACGCGCCAAACAAATGGGGCTCCTTCGGGTGTCGCGGCAATAGCCGATAGCGGCGCGCTTACCTCTGCCGCGTCTCCTTCGGTCGATGCAATCACCCGCGCGACCATTCCGGGCAGGATCACCGCACCTTCTGGCACCTCGACCGCTGCGCGACCGCGGTAGGTCTGTGTGGCACTGTCTGCCTGTACCGAAAATTCCACGATTTCTGCCTCGAATTCCTGCCCCGGCAGTGCATCGAAGACGGCCATGTTGGTGATTTGGCCCGGACCATTGCGCGTGAGCGCGATGACATCTGGGCTTGGGATGTCGAAGGCCAGATGCACCACATCGAGGCCCTGCAGCAAAACGATGCTTTGGCCTGCTTGGACGTTCGAGAAATTCTCGATGTCGCGCCGTGCGACGATCCCGGCGAACGGAGCTAGAAGCGTTGCATCCGACAGGCTATCACGCGCTACTTTGATCTGAGCATCGATCCCACGAATTGCGGCCTCAGACGCGGCAATGTCTTCGGGTCGACCGCCCACTTGGCCTATCCGCAGTTGCTCTTCCTGCGCGCGCAGATTGGCTTCGGCGACGCGGAATTCGGCCTGCGCCCCTTCGAATTGCGCCCGCGTGGTAACCCCACGGTCCAGTAGTCCCTGCGCGCGATCCAGTGCATCCCTGGTCTGATCAACCTGTGCCTGCGCCGATGCCACAGCCGCCTCCAGTGCCACGATCTCTTCGGCCCGGGCACCGGCACGCAACGCCTCAAGCTGGGCTGTTGCCTGATCGCGCTGGCTTTGAAGCTGCGCAATCTGGTTCTCGAAATCCCGCGTGTCGATCTGCGCGATCACATCGCCCTGTGCGACGTCTGATGCGGCGCGGACAGGCAATTCGATCACCTGGCCCGATACTTTGAACGACAACTCGATTTCCCGTGACGGCAGAACACTGGCCGGGTAGCTGCGCGAGATCGTCGAAGACGATGCGGTAACTTCGGCAACTTTGGCCGGGCGGGGCGCCACATCTTGCGCCCACACAGGTCCGCAAAACGCGACCAACGCGCTCAAAACACTGAATCGCCACATAGAAAATTGCTCCTGCTCACAGAACTGTCTGTACTGATCCGTAAAGCAATTGCCCGAAGACTGGAACGGACTTTGAGCGAACTGCAGCAGATGCTCCTTGGAACTGGCTTACTCACGCTGAGCGCGATGACCCATGTTGCGGCGGTTGCCCCGAGCGTCCCGATGTTTGGCAGGCTCTCAATTCGGTTGCCAGAAAAGCGATGGCCGCTTTTTCGGATTGTGGCCCTGCTGGCGCTTGCTGTGTTTGTTTTGGTGTTTGCCCACACGGTTCAGGTCTGGACCTGGGCCCTGAGTTTCCTTGCCATCACCGCGTTGCCCGACCTGTCCACGAGCTTCTACTTCGCGACAGTGACCTAAACGACACTCGGGTACGGCGACATTGTCCTGGGACCAGACGCCCGCAATGTCGCGACGTTTTGTGCGATCACTGGGCTTTTGACGTTCGGGATCAGCGCGGCGTTTCTGATTGGTGTTCCGACCAGAGTTTTGCCTGATGTTTTCAGCAACAATCGTGTTTCCTGAAAGTGAACAACCGGATGTGTTATGGCCTTGAAGAGGCGATACCCGTTCCGAAGCACAAGGCTCCGATCGTGATTTCCAATGGCTTGCAAAAGCAAGAATCGAAAAAGCGCTCTGCTTGTCAGTCCGTGACGGGGCGTTTGCACCTTCCCCAATTCCCCAGTGCTTATCATGATTGTTAAAGTGAACGGTAGAAACCGTTCACCCAATTCTCAGAGATCAATCTGCTCAGAAATGCTCAAAGCGTCTTTTACTCAACGCCAAGGTATCGCACTGTGCTGTCGACCTTTGTTTGGCCCAACAAGAGTTGGACCGCTCTGAGATTGCCGGTCTTGCGATAGATCTCGGCCGCCTTGGTACGTCGAAGCGAGTGAGTGCCGTATCCGCTCGGTTCCAGCCCGATGGACTTGACCCACCCGCGGACAAGTCTTCCATATTGACGCGTCGAGATATGAGGACGGCCATGGAAACGGCTTGGGAGCATGAAGCGATAGGCGATCATTTCCGGCGAGTTGACCCATGCGATAACTGTTTCTCGCCTGTTTTCAGTGAGTTCAAACTGAACCGGTCTTTTGGTTTTGCTTTGGATCACCGAAACTCTTTCTCGTACGCAGTCATCTTTGACGAGATCGGTCACCGCAAGCTTGATCAAATCGCATCCACGCAATTTGCTGTCGATAGCGACATTGAACAGCGCCAGATCTCGAAGGTTGCCCGCAAGTTCGAGACGCGCGCGGATCGCCCAAACCTGTTTGGGGAGGAGCGGACGTTTTTGGCCCGCTATGCGCCCCTTATTCCAAGCTCTGCGCTTTGGGGTGACTGCAAGAAGTTGAACTCTTGGCATGATATGCCCTCCGATCCTCCCTCCTAACCCAGGCGTCAGCACAACCCTGACAGTGAGATTTTACCTTATCGGCAACTCGGCCTTGTGAGGTTCTCTGACTGGCGGCGTTTGCATGGTTTCTGTTCCAGCCGCATGGCAGCGCCGATCATCGAGCACCTGCAGAGATTTTCGCGCTGCGAGCACACGCAGCAAAAATCCAAGACTTTCGCTATGGGCTCAAACCCAACCTGAGCTGCAATGCGATCCAATGACGATAAGTCGGGACAGGGTAAGATACCACTGAGTTTGTGCCAATGGCTGCCTTCGGACCGTTTCCAGCCAAGCGCGTCGTTTTCTAGCGCAGCCGCTTTTCCGTCTGGGCATTGAAGAACATTGCGTTGGCTGGATCGAACTGCACCGCCACCTCTGTCCCTTCCTCCATGGCGAGATCGCCCTTGCTTTCCACGACCAGCCGCTCGCCTGTGGGCGTGGTGAGGTAGTCATACGCGACACCACCCAAACGCTCTCGTATGTCGAGGCGCACGGGTGAGGGTGCTGCGCTGATCTCCATCTCTTGCGGGCGCAGGCCCACGATGACCGGGCTGCCGTCGGTTGGCAAGGCAACGGCAGTGTCGACCCGCATGTCCTGCAGGGCAGGGACGCGGACCGCGCCACCATCGACCACGCCGCTCACAAAGTTCATCGAAGGCGAGCCAATGAAGCCCGCGACGAACTTGTTGTCAGGATCTTTGTACAAATGCATCGGGCTGCCGACCTGTTCGATGTATCCGGCGCGCAGCACCACGATCTTGTCGGCCAGCGTCATCGCCTCGACCTGATCATGTGTCACGTAAATCATCGTCGCGCCAATTTCCTTATGCAGCCGCGCGATTTCGACCCGCATGTCGACCCGCAATTCGGCATCGAGGTTTGACAGCGGTTCGTCGAACAGAAACACCTCGGGCCCTCGGACGATGGCGCGCCCGATAGCGACCCGCTGGCGCTGGCCTCCTGACAGCGCCTTGGGTTTGCGTTCAAGGTATTCGCCCAGTTTGAGAATGCGCGCGGCCTCATCGACCTTGGATTTGATGGTGTCCTTGGGCTCGCCATTCATTTTGAGACCGAAGCCCATGTTCTCTTCGACCGTCATATGGGGGTAGAGCGCATAGGTCTGGAACACCATCGCCACGCCGCGATCCGCCGGGTCGGCATGGGTCACCTCGCGCCCGCCGATGCTGATTTGACCCGCTGTCGTCTCTTCCAGCCCGGCGATCATCCGCAAGAGGGTCGACTTGCCACATCCCGAGGGCCCGACGAAAACGCAGAATTCACCATGCTCGATCTGAAGGTCGATGTCGTGGATGACTTGCGTGGCGCCATATTTCTTGACGGCTTTTTCGAGCGTTACGCCTGACATGGGTGTCTCCGTTTCATTGACTTGGGAACTGCCAGCTTTCGGCGGCA
The DNA here is from genome assembly GCA_038532975.1 of Pseudomonadota bacterium. Taxonomy (GTDB): domain Bacteria; phylum Pseudomonadota; class Alphaproteobacteria; order Rhodobacterales; family Rhodobacteraceae; genus Roseovarius. Next base: position 644 of record JBCAZO010000251.1, on the reverse strand, counting down.
TGGGCGATCTGGCTGGCAGTTTGTTTCAGATCGGGGATGTATCGGTCGAGATCACCGAGCGTGTTGCGTTCGGTCGAGGTGGTGATCGATAGCGCACCCATTACGCGACCGGCCTGGCCGAGTATCGGGGCGGCGACGCAGATGATGCCAGGCTCATGCTCCTGCCGGTCATAGGCGACACCATCGCGGCGGATCTCGTCGAGCTCGGCCAACAAAGCTGGGGCGTTTGTTAACGTAGAGGGCGTGTGTGCAAAAAAGGCCTGCCGATCGACGGCGCGGGCTTGTGCCCCTGGGTCGAGAAAGGCAAGCATCGCCTTGCCCACGCCGGTGCAATAGCCGGGGCCAACCTTGCCAGCCTGACTAAACATTTCAATGGGTTGGGCGGCGTTCCTCTTATCGACATAGAGAACCTGACCACCGTCAAGTTGCGCCAGATGCACCGTTTCGCCCACCTTTTCGGCGAGGGCATCGATATGGGGGCGTGCAATGGGGGCCAGCGCACTTTGCTGCCACGCCGCATGGGCAAGCCGGACAAGGCGAAGGCCCGGTGCATAGGTCTGCCGCTCGTCATCGTAGCGCAGCATGCCTTGCGCGGTCAGGGTTTGTACCAAACGGTAGAGCGTCGCCTTTGGCAGGGCAGAACG
>JBCAZO010000250.1:0-4644 GCA_038532975.1 Pseudomonadota bacterium | reverse complement strand
CGTTTTCCGGCGTCGAACTGTTGCGATCATCCGGCCAATGCAGATTGCCGGTTACCGTCACTTGCCCCGGAGGGGGCGGCTGCAACTCTGTGTCCAGCTTGAGAAACCCTCTGTCCACGAGGATCAGACGCCCTGTCTCTGTTTCAAAGGGCGTGATGATTAAATGCCCTGCTCCGATATTCTTGCGGCTGACCAAAACGCGCAAGGCCCCGCCACCGAACGTGCCAGTGACTTCAACAGGCAAGTATTTATGCGCCGAGGCATCGGGAGTTTCGGGCAAGGGCACTGGCGCCGCAGCGATTTTTGACTCTATCTCTTCCAGCACAGCTTCTTTCCAGGCCAGTCGCTGCACCTGCCAGACCCCCAGAGAGATCAGGATGCCAGCCCCGATGAGGCCAAAAAGCAAAGGAACGAGCAGACGCATCATCACCAGTTTTCCTAGAAATCGCGCCCTTCTACCAAGCTCTGGCGGAGGAGCAAGCCAAACACGTCAGGTGTCGGTGGCCATATTGTCCCAATCCAGACCGGCATATCCGATCAGCCAATTGAGTGCGTAATGACGTTCATAGGCGATCCCGGGGTGCAGGCCATCGGGAGATGGTGCGCCATTGACGCGGGCCTCCACCGCCGCCCAATGCAGTCGATAGGCCAGATCAGCGGCATCAAGGATTTCAGATTGCGGCCTGAGCCGTGCCTTTTGAATAAGTCCTTCCGCTCCCAGCTCACGAAATACAGACCCCAGCATGGCCGCGTCGATGATCTGATCCGGTGCGGGCAACTCTTCGATCAACCCGATTGCCCATAGCAGAACCGCCACGGATTCGTAGCGCCAGGACATTTGCACATAGGCCTCATCTGGCAGGTTCACAGCCTCAATGAAAGCGCGTTCTTCGGGGGTGAACAGCTCCCACGCGCCATATTGCTCGACAACAGACTCAATCAAGGCTTGATCGCGCGTTTCGCCTTTGACCGCGGTGATCATAACCGCCAGAGCACGGGCCGCGACCTCTTCATCAGATCGCCGAAGCGCTTTAGTCTCATCCTCAATAACCGGCAGGTTTTCCGCGTATGGAAGACCCAATCGCTCAATCTCAGCAATCGACTTCTCTTTACGCGCCAGCTGCGCTTCGGTTGGGTCGGCAGAGACGCTCTCGATGTAGGATTTCCGTGCCAATTCTGCTTCTGACGGCTCTTTTGAGGCTTCAGCCTCCGAAGCCTGTGACGTCAAACCCAGCGCCGCAAGAATGGAAAAAAGAAACTTCATAGCTTCACCTTAAGAAAAAAATGCGGAGGTCGCCCCCCGCATTTCATCTTTCCAAAAATACTCTCGCCGAAGGCGCAATTTTTCGCGCGAAAAATCTTTATCCGCCCCAGATATAAACTGCTGCGAAGAGGAAGAGCCAGACCACGTCCACAAAGTGCCAGTACCAGGCCGCTGCTTCAAAGCCGACATGTTTTTCAGGCGTGAAATGTCCTTTGAGCACCCGAAGGAGGCAAACAAAAAGGAAGATAGTGCCAATGATCACATGCGCACCGTGAAACCCCGTTGCCATAAAAAAGTTGGCGCCATAGATGTTACCGGAGAAGCCGAAGCCAGCGTGGCTGTATTCATAGGCCTGGAAAATGGTAAAGATCACGCCCAAAGCAATGGCGATGATCAGGCCCCACTTCATGTCATTGCGGTTGTTCTCATGCACCAGAGCGTGGTGCGCCCAAGTGGCTGCAGCGCCCGAACACAAAAGGATCAGCGTGTTGATCAGCGGCAGGTGCCACGGGTCAAATGTCTCAATACCTGCGGGGGGCCAAACGCCATCCTGAATGGGCGACATTTCCCCCATCGGGTACATGGCGTGCTTGAAGAAGCTCCAGAACCATGCGGCAAAGAACATCACCTCCGACATGATGAACATGATGAAGCCGTAGCGCAGGCCGATCCGCACCACGGGCGTGTGGTCGCCCGCGTGGCTTTCGGCCACCACGTCGGTCCACCAGCCGAACATTACGTAAAGGACGCCCGCCATACCAATGAGCATCATCCACGGCCCGTTGTCGTGGAAGAACATCACCGCCCCGAAGAGCATGATGAACCCGGCCAGCGCGCCCAGCAAAGGCCAGACTGAGGGGTTCAGGATGTGGTAGTCGTGATTTTTTTCATGTGCCATCTTTAAAAGTCCCTCGTCGAAGGCTGTTAGTTCACGTTATTATCTGTGTCTTCCACCGATTCAAGTGCGGCTTGCGCATCTTCTTCCGGCAGGTCGATTTGGTAGAAAGTGTACCCAAGTGTGATCGTGTGGGTGTACTTTGCGTCTCGGTCATCCACAATTTCAGGTTCCACAAAGAACGTCACCGGCATTTGCACCCGTTCGCCGGGTTGCAGAACCTGTTCCTCGAAGCAGAAGCAGTCGATCTTGGTAAAGAACCCACCCGCCTCAAACGGCGTCACGTTATAGCTTGAGGACCCCGCGATAGGTTTATCCGTGGGGTTGTAGGCCTCGTAGAAAGCCAAACCAGTTTCCCCGATGCGCACCTCCATTTCGCGCTGCATAGGTTTGAATTCCCATGGGAAGTCCCGTTCCTGGCTGGCGTCAAAGCGAATTGTGATGGTTTGATCCAGTATTTTATCCGATCCGGTCTCAGCCACATCTGTAGCCCCGCCATAACCGGTCACACGACAGAACCAGTCGTAGAGTGGCACAGAGGCCCAGGCCAAAGCGCCCATAAAAACAGCCACGCTGACAAGGCGGGTGACAGTTTTGACTTTAGGGTCCATCGCCATCAACTCGCCTCCTCACCTGTTGGTAGGGTGAAGTCCTCGTTTGAGACTTTCGCGACCGTCAATCCGAATATCAATGCCACAAAAGCTGCCAGCACCAATCCCAGTCCCAGATTACGGCTAAAGCGGCGTTTGTGCATTTCATGCTGCCGAGAAAGGGACATGATCACCACCCTCCCCAACCATAAGGTGCAAGCATCGCCTCAACGGCAATCGCGCCAAAATGAGCGAAGAGATAGATAAGCGAGGCTTTGAAGAACTTTCGTTCGGTCAGGAAACGATCGTCTTCCGCCATCTCCTCATTACGCCGCCAGATATCAACCGCCCCTTTGAGGAAGTGCGCGTTGAGGAGTATGGCCACGGCCAGATAAAGAGGTCCGCCAACAGAGGTAAAGCCAAGCCCCACAGCCAGTGCCGCCAAAAGCGCTGTATACACAAGAATATGCACCCGCGTCGAGCGACGACCATGCGTTACCGTTAGCATCGGAACTTGCGCGTTGTCATAATCCATCTTGGTAAACAGCGCCAAAGCCCAGAAATGTGGTGGCGTCCACATGAAGATAAGCGCAAACATGAGGATCGCTTCCACCGAGATGGATCCCGTGGCCGCCGCCCAGCCGATCATCGGAGGGAAGGCCCCTGCCGCACCACCGATGACGATGTTCTGCGGCGTCCAGCGCTTGAGCCACATAGTGTAGATCACCACGTAGAAGAAGATCGTAAAGGCCAGAAGCCCCGCTGCGAGGAAATTTGTCGCCAGGGCCAGCATGACCACCGAAATGCCAGCAAGCGCCATGCCAAAGGCAAAAGCTTCATCGCCTGTGATGCGGCCCGATGGAATGGGGCGTTTGGCAGTACGTTTCATGACCGCGTCAATATCGGCATCCCACCACATGTTGAGCGCACCAGACGCGCCGCCGCCCAAGGCGATAAACAGAATGGCGGCAAACCCCACAATAGGATGCATGGGCACAGGCGCCGCGATCAGACCGACGAGTGCAGTGAAAACCACAAGCGTCATGACACGCGGTTTCAACAGCGCAAAATAGTCCCCAAAGCCTGCGTCATAGGCTTGAGTTTCTGTGCTATTGAGGCTTGCGTCGCTCATTTTGCTCCCCACAGAAGGTGCGCAGATCAGCGCACCCTGTCCCGTTATTTAGTTGGCCGAGGCCACTTGCAGATGCTTGGGCAAAGTGGACGGATCCCCTGCGTATTCATCAATCGCGCCTTTCAGCCATGCGTCATAGGCTTCCTGACTGACGACTTTCACAGTGATCGGCATATAGGCGTGGTCCTTGCCGCAAAGCTCTGAGCACTGACCGAAGTAGACGCCCTCTTTCTCAGCTTCGAACCAAAGCTGAGCGATCCGACCCGGAACGGCGTCTTGCTTCACACCAAAGGCCGGGATGGTCCAGCTGTGAATCACGTCCGCACCGGTGACTTGCATCACAACGGTTTTGCCAACCGGCACCACAACAGCGGTGTCCGTGGCCAAAAGGAATTCATCACGTGTGTACCCGGCGGCTTCCAACTCGGCCACGACGTCATCGTTGAGAACCTTGTCTTCGCCAATCATGAAGCTGTCGAAGGCGAACTCATGATCGACATATTCGTAGCCCCAGTACCACTGATATCCTGTGACCTTGATATTGATATCGCCTTCGGGAATTTCCTGTTGTTTGAACAGAACCGGAAGGGAGAACGCCGCGATGAAGACGAGAATGACAATCGGCACGACCGTCCATGCCACCTCGATTGGCGAGTTGTGCGTAAAGTTCGCTGGTTCGGGGTTTGACTTACGATTGTAGCGCAGGATGCAGATGGCAAGCAGCACACAGACAAACAGAGTGATCGCCGTGATGATGATCAGG
>JBCAZO010000249.1:0-4657 GCA_038532975.1 Pseudomonadota bacterium | reverse complement strand
GGCCGATTTCCCGACATGACGGGCCGAGCCATGGAAAGGATGATGCCATGAGCAATGCATTTTTCGGAAACTTCGACCTCGCCAGCGTGGCCATTTGGCTGTTCTGGTTCTTCTTCGCAGGGCTGATCTACTACATTCAGCGCGAGAATATGCGCGAGGGATATCCGCTTGAGGATGACGACGGCAATATCTCGGCCAATCAGGGCATGTTCCCCGTCCCAGAGGACAAAACCTTTATCCTGCCCCATGGCCGCGGTGAGCTAACCGTGCCCTCGGGCCAGCGAGGCGACCGGGACAACCTGCTACTCGCCAAAACGGCACATGGCAACGGCTTTCCTTTCCAGCCCACCGGCAATCCAATGACCGATGGCGTCGGCCCCGCCTCCTGGGCGCCGCGCGAGGATCAGCCCGAGCTTGACGGCCATGGCCACCCCAAGATCGTGCCAATGGCCGCCACGGAACACTTCCACGTCGCCGCCGGGCGTGACCCGCGCGGCCTTCCCGTGATGGCCGCCGACGGTGAAGCGGTGGGAAGTGTCACGGACCTTTGGATTGATGAGCCGGAACAGCTTGTCCGCTACCTCGAATATGAACTCGACGCAGAGCATGGCGGCGGCAAGCGGCTTGTCCCGATCACGCTCGTGCGGGTCTGGAAGGACAAGGTGAAGGTCCTCAAGATCATGGGCCACCAGTTCGCCGACGTGCCAACCCACGCCTCGAACCGGCAAGTCACCAAGCTCGAAGAAGATAAAATCTCGGCCTATTACGGCGGCGGCACGCTTTACGGCAATGACGCCCGCTTTGGACCGATCATCGGCTAAGCCACGCGCAAACGGAGGGCGCCATGCCTCACGATCATGACGATTTTGCTGTAGAACCGGTTCCCGGCCTGCCCGAACGCCCGCCCGAAGGTGAGCAGATCCTGTGGCAGGGCCGACCTAACTGGTGGGCGCTTACCCGCGAGTCGCTCAACCTCTACTGGGTCATGGCGTATTTCGTTGGGCTGTTTGCCTGGCGGTTTATCACGCTCATTGATCGCGTGCCGTTCGACACAGCCTTTGCCGCCTCCTTCCCCTTCATCATCCTGGGAGGAATAGCAGCAGCACTTTTGCTGATTATTGGCTATGTGCAGGCGCGCGCAACGATCTACACCATCACCAACAAGCGCGTCGCCATGCGCATCGGTGCCGCCCTGACCGTCACGCTCAATCTGCCCTACACGCAGATTGCGCGGGCCGATCTGGACTTGCGCAAATCCGGCACCGGCACAATCGCCTTTGACCTCTTGGGCACCACCAAGCTCAGCTATCTCGTGTGCTGGCCGCATGTCCGCCCCTGGCGGATCAGCAAAACCCAGCCTGCCCTGCGCTGCATCCCGGATGCCCAGCGCATTGCCGAAATGATGGCCGAAGCCGCCGAAGCACGCATTAACACGCCGCAAGTGGCCCGCAGGCCAAGCCCTGCAACCGTCGCCGCCGAATAAGGACACACAAGAATGGCCCGAACCGACACCAACCTGCCTTCCGCGCCACAGGCATCGCATGACAAGGAACTTGTCCCGCGTATCCTGATCGTGGCGGTGTGCACGCTGGTTCTGACCATTCTCGCGCTGGTGAGCTGGTCACGGTTCACCGGGCAGCCCGTCACCTATGTGCCGCCCAAGGGCGAAATCACCCATGAGCGCACCTTCCATCTTACCGGAGACATGGCCGGAAGTGCGACAGTGACCAATCTGGACGGCACGCTCATTGCTGATCTTTCTCCGCAAGAGGGTGGATTCATTTCCGGCGTCTGGCGCGTCATCCAGCGCGAGCGCACGAAACACCGCGTGGCCCCTGACGGCCCGCTGACACTTGTCCGGTACGAAACCGGACGCATCGCAATTCACGACCCCAGCACGGGGTGGAGCGCCGATCTGATGGGGTTCGGCGCAGACAACGCCAGGGCGTTTGCGCGCCTTTTGGCACAATAAAGAGGAGGCCAAAAAATGGGTTGGCTTACAAAAGACTTTGAGAGGGCACCTTGCACGGTTGAGGTCAGTCACTGCTTTGAGAGCCTGCACGCGCATGTGCGGTTCGACAATGGCGCAGTGATCTATCCCGGCGACGAGGTGAAAGTACACGGCGACGAAATCATGGCGCCGTTCGGTGAGGTCGTGCGGGAACAGCGCGAAGCCACCATCATCCGCGCCAGCAAGCTTGAACAGCTATGGACCCGCCTGACCGGTGACTTTGAGGTGATGGAGCTCTGCGAGTTCTCTTTCTCAGAGGAGGTCACGCTATGAACGCGCATTCCGGAAAACACACCGCCGACGCCACCACGGTCGAAGAGGGTCTAGCCATCGCCGAGGAACAGGACCGTCAGTACACCAATGAAATGGCCACTGAGACGGCGATGCAGAACACCCTGCTGACGCCGCGTTTCTACACCACCGACTTCGATGAGCTGGATGCCATTGACGTCAGCGGCGTGCGCGAAGACTGGGACAAGCTCATCGATCAGATGGAGGCTGACCCGAACCGCGGGCACTTCAAAAAGAACGAAGACTGGGATCATGTCGATTGGGACAATATGGAGCCGCAGCTTAAGAAGGAATTCATCGACTTCCTGATCTCAAGCTGCACCGCTGAGTTCTCCGGCTGCGTCCTCTACAAAGAGATGAAGCGCCGCGGCAACAACAAGGACATCACCCAGCTTTTCCAGCTGATGGCGCGTGACGAGGCACGCCATGCGGGGTTCATCAACGATGCCCTGCGCGAGGCGGGTTTGCGGGTGAATCTCGGGTTCCTGACCCAGAAGAAGAAATACACCTACTTCCGGCCCAAGTTCATCTACTACGCCACGTATCTGTCTGAAAAGATTGGATATGCGCGCTACATCACCATCTTCCGCCATCTGGAGGCGCACCCGGAACACCGCTTCCACCCGATCTTCAAATGGTTCCGCGAGTGGTGCAATGACGAGTTCAGCCATGGCGAGGCCTTCGCCCTTTTGATGAAGACCGACCCCAAGCTGACCAGCGGTATCAACGTTTACTGGATCAAGTTCTTCCTGACGGCGGTCTATGCCACCATGTATGTCCGCGACCACCAGCGTCCGGCCTTCCATGCCGCCCTTGGTGTAGATCCGGATTGGTACGCGCATGAGGTCTTCACCAAGACATCCGAGCTTTCCAAACAGATCTTCCCGATCACGCTGGATATCGAAAGCCCCAAATGGCAGCCCCTTCTGGAGCGCCTGCAAAAGGCCAATGTCGATCTGGATGCGGCCAAGAAACAGGGCGGGCCAATTGGCTTTGTCAAACGCATGAGCGCCTCGGCGCGTGCCGCGACAGCCTTTGTGCAGCTTCTGCTGATCCCATCGAAGGGACATCAGGTGCCCGCAAACACAAGACTGGAGCCTGTCTACTGATGTCCGCTTCGCCCTGGATCGCTGCGGTTTTCGCACTGTTCATCTGGTGGTTCTCCACCGGGGTGATCCTGATGGTCGTGCGCCATGCCGATACCAAGGGCCGACGGACACGGCTGCTCTCCCCCATGATGGCCCTGCCCTTCCTGGGCGTGGGCCTTTGGGGGTTTGTAACCACTTTGGACATGGGCACAGTTACCGCCGCCTATGGCGCGTTCCTGGCGGCTCTGGCGATCTGGGGCTGGGTGGAGCTTTCGTTCCTATCAGGTGCGATCACCGGCCCCAACCTGCGCGATTGTCCGGATGACCTGCCGGAATGGGAACGCTTCATCCGCGCCTGGGGCACGATTGCTTATCACGAGCTGCTGCTCACGGTGATCTTTGCGGGCCTCTGGCTTTATGGTGCAGGTGCGGAAAACACCGTGGGCCTTTGGACCTTCACAATCCTTTATCTGGCGCGCATCTCGGCCAAGCTGAATCTTTATTACGGCGTGCCCAAGATTAATACCGAGTTTCTGCCCGAGGCTTTGGGCCACCTCGCAAGCCATTTCCGCATTCAGCGGCTCAACTGGGTGTTTCCTATTTCCATCACCGCGCTGACCTTTGCCATCGCCTGCTGGCTGGAACGGCTGTATGCGGCGGCCACACCGGCGGATATCACTGGATTTGCCCTGCTGAGCGCGATCACGGGCCTCGCCCTGCTCGAACATTGGCTGATGGTGCTGCCACTCCCTGATGCCAAACTCTGGCGCTGGATGCTTCCTGCGCCCAAACCGACTCAAACCAAGACGACAAGACCGGAGGGATCCCATGGATTTTGATGCCATGTTCAATGCGCAGCTCAATGCGCTCAAAGAGGAAGGCAACTATCGTATATTTGCCGAGCTTGAACGCCAATGCGGGTCCTTTCCCAAGGCCAAGAGCTATGATGACAACGCCCCGGACGAGGTCACTGTCTGGTGCTCCAACGATTACCTCGGCATGGGCCAGAACGACACCATCCGCGAGGTGATGAAGGACGCCATCGACCTCTGCGGCACCGGTGCCGGGGGCACGCGCAACATCTCGGGCACCAACCACTATCACGTGGAGCTGGAAAAAGAGCTGGCCGATCTGCACGGCAAGGAAGACGCCCTGCTCTTTACGTCCGGGTATGTCTCCAATTGGGCGGCCTTGTCGACCCTGGGCGCGCGCCTGCCCGATGCGGTGATCCTGTCGGATGAACTCAACCACGCCTCGATGATCGAAG
>JBCAZO010000248.1:0-4680 GCA_038532975.1 Pseudomonadota bacterium | reverse complement strand
CTGATGCGCCGCGTGCCCGACAACGCCGGGCGCAATATGGTTGAGCTTTATTCCCCTGAATTCGCGGACTATGCCCGTAAATCACCCGTCATCGGCCCTGGCCTTCCCGATGTGCGCGCGGCGCGTGAAGCGGGTCGTCCTGTAATCTTCGTGACCGGGCATTTTGGCTCGTTCAACGCCGCGCGGCTTGCGATGATGGAGCAGGGGTTCAACATGGGTGTCTTTTACCGCCCCATGGCCAATCGCCCGTTCAACGAACACTACGTCAAGGCGATGGCATCTTTGTCAGAGCCGATGTTCGAGCAAGGGCGCAAAGGCATGATCCAGATGGTCAAACATCTGCGCTCAGGCGGGGTGCTTGCCATCCTAAACGATCTCAATGCGCATGACGGTGTGCCGCTTGAGTTCTTTGGGCATCCTGCGCTGACCTCGCTTGCCACTGCCGAAATGGCGCTCAAGTTTGACGCTCTTCTGGTGCCGGTCTGGGGCCTGCGCGATCCCGATGGCCTGCATTTTACCATCCATACGGAGACGCCCATTGCTCATTCTGACCCCGTGACCATGACCCGCGAATTCAACGCGCGCCTTGAGGCGGCGATTCGCGAGAACATGCATCAATGGTTCTGGATTCACCGCCGCTGGAAAGATGGCACCGGCCCGTTGGCGGATCGTGGCGCCAAGGTTTTGGCCGAAATGGAAGAAAACGCCTGACGGTGTGTTTGGGTATTTCTGACAAGAAAGAAGCCCGACCACCTGCTTCTTTCTTGTTGCAAATACCCATGTTCGCCGGATCGCATGGCGGGCTGCGTCAGGTCCATTTCGCCACGGGCGGCAAGCTCATCAGAACTGCATCGGCGTCATGTCCGGTGGCCAGACCAAATTTGGTGCCGCGGTCATAGACAAGGTTGTACTCGGCATAAAGTCCACGATGCACGAGCTGGGTTTCCTTTTCGGCCTCTGACCAGTCCTGCACACGGCGCTTTTCCACGAGCGGCACGAAGGCCTTCAGGAACGCGCGGCCAATGTCCTGCGTCAGGGCAAAATCCGCCTCCCAGTCGCCGGAATTCTGATCGTCCATGAAAATGCCGCCAACACCGCGCGCGCGGTGGCGGTGCGGGATATAGAAATACTCGTCCGCCCATTTCTTGAGCCGTGGATAATGGTCGGCCCCATGGGGATCGAGATGTGCCTTTTGGGTGGCATGAAAATGCGCCGTGTCTTCGTCATACTCGATACAAGGATTGAGATCCGAGCCGCCACCGAACCACCACGCGCCTGGCGTCCAGAACATGCGCGTGTTCATGTGCACAGCCGGCACATGCGGGTTTTGCATATGCGCCACAAGGCTGATGCCAGAGGCCCAGAAGCGCGGATCGTCTTCCATACCGGGCACGCCGCGTGCAGCCATGGCTTGCTGAGCTTGCACGCCGAGGCTGCCATAGACCTCCGAGACATTCACGCCGACCTTTTCAAACACGCGGCCGCCCCGCATCACACTCATCAGGCCGCCGCCTGCGTCAGAGCCATCGTCGCTGGCACGTTTGGTTTCCGAGACGTCAAACCGGCCTGGTGCGGCCTCAGCCATAGGCCCTTTGTCATGGCTGTCTTCCAATTCCTCAAATGCGGCCACAATATCGTTGCGCAGCTGCCGGAACCAATGCGCCGCGCGGGATTTTTCGTCTTGCATCTTACTCATGCGCCCATCAATGCGCAGGTGCGGCGACAGGGTCAAGCAGTGTTCGACCGCCATCTATGGTCATGATCTGTCCGGTCATGAAACCAGAGGCTTCGCTCGACAGGTATTGCACCGCCGAAACAAGCTCGCCCGCCGAGGCAATCCGGCCAAGCGGCGTGTGATCTTCAATGTCGGCCCGGTAGTCGGTGTTATCGCGCAAGGTGTTCTGCAGAGAGGCGCTCATCACCGATCCGATGGCCACGCCATTGACCCTGATGCGGTATGGGGCCAGTGACACGGCCAGATTGCGGGTCATCTGGTCGAGGGCGGCCGTTGACACTGAATAGCCCAGCAAGTCGGGATGCGTGCGGCGTGCCGCAATGGACGACAGGTTCACGATTGTGCCGGCTGTGCCGTCTTCATCGCCATCCGCCTGTTTGATCATTCGCTTGGCGACAAGTTGGCTCAGGCGCAAGGGCGTGAGAAGGTTTTGCTTCAGCGAGAGTTCAACCGCATCGTCATCTGGATTGAGCGGATCGGATGGCATCACCTGACGCGAGGCATTGACCAGGATATCAACCTGCTCAAACGCATCGATTGTGGCTGACAGCAGATTGGCGAGCGTCAGCTTTTCTCGCAGATCACCCGCGAAATACCGCTGGGGGCTGCCGTCTTCGTTATCGCCCAGCTCATGCGCAAGCTGCTTTTCGTCCATATCGGCGAACATGACATTCGCGCCCTTATCAACAAAATGCCGCCCAATGGCGAGGCCAACTCCGTTGGCACCCCCCGTGACAATGGCGGTTTTGCCGGAAATGGAAAATGACATCTGGCCTGTCTCTCCCCGTTTGGCCTGCGCATTTCAAATCGCATTCCGCACAGCCTAATTCAACTTATCTGCCTTTTCGAGTGGGATTTCCCGCCCAAAGAATTTTGAACCGATTGTCACTTGCATGGGTCTTTACATCGCGAAAAAATGCGCCGAGTTCAGCCTCGTAGGGTAAATGGCGATTGGCCACCAGCCAAAGCTGTCCTTTGGGTTTCAACGCGTTCGCCGCGGCGCGAATAAAGGCGCGTCCAAGCTCTGGGTCGCTTGTGCGGCCCGAGTGGAACGGAGGGTTCATGACAACAGTGTCGAGCGGTTCTGGCGGTTGCCAATGTGTGGCATCGGCCCAGTGAAACTGCGCACGCTCATCCGGCACGTTGAGTTTGGCGCACTCCAGCGCGTCGTTCTCGGCCTCCACCAGATGAAGTATGGTGATCCCTTCGCGCGCAAGCGCGCGTGCGCTGAGATACCCCCATCCGGCCCCCAAGTCGGCCAGCACGGACCCAAGTTTTTGCGGCAGGTGGTCCGCCAGAAACCGTGAGCCGGGATCAACCCCATCGGCGGAAAACACGCCTGGTGCGGTGACAAATCCACCCTCAACTTGTGTTTGGGCGTCCAACTGCCAATCGGCCAAATCCACGCCACCATGGAACCAAAAGAGTTTACCGTGGGATTTTGACAAAGCCGGAGACGGCTCACATCGTGCGCGACAAAGTTTGAGCACAGATTCAATGCCGTCCGTTTTGGCCCCGTCCACGATCACCGGTCCATCGGTGAGGGCCGAAGCCTGCGCGATCATGGCTAGTGTCAGAGGTTTGGCACGGGCGGCGAAAACAACGGCGGCGGCGTAGCAGCGGTCAGGTTCCGTGCCGCAGTCAAACCCAAGCGCTTGGAAGGTATTATAGGCTGGGCGAAACCCTGTCAGCACGTGACATCTGTCACGATCTAATGCTGAAAGATCGGTGTCCTGAGCGGGGCGAAAGACAGCAATCCGTCCTGTGTCCGGCCAAGGCACATCGCCCGAAGACAGCGCTAAAGACAGCCGTGACGTCGTACTCACGCTATTCTTTTTCCATGGTGCATTGCAGAGGGTGCTGATGGCGGCGCGCGAAATCCATAACCTGCGCCACCTTGGTTTCGGCAATCTCATGGCTGAAGACGCCGACAACCGCGACACCCTTTTTGTGAACCGTCAGCATTATTTCGAAAGCCTGGCTGTGCGACATGCCAAAGAAGCGCTCAAGCACGGCCACGACGAATTCCATAGGTGTATAGTCATCATTCAAAAGCAGCACCTTGTACAAAGGTGGCCGCTTTGTCTTGGGCTTGGTGTCAACGATAACAGCAGCGTCAGTGCCATCATCCTCTTCCCCTGGCCCAGCCATGATGACCAGATCCGTCATTGATCCCATTAACCTACGCTGTGACAGCACGCTCGTGCAGCAGGTATATAACTTTCGCAGAGCGTGTGAAAAGGGGCCGAAGCTGCTGAATCTACCGCAAGCCGCTGATTCTTGCTTGTTACAGATGCGTGAGCTGCCCTATTGGCCGTACTTGACGCTTCACGGCCGAAGATCACTTAAGCTGTGCGGCAGCCTCAACAAGGCCAATACCATTGCGCCGTTGCAGGACCACAACGATTGGATCGTCGCCCTGTGCAGATACGGTCAGGCTGAGTGCTTCTTCGCCGGTCCAGCTTCCAATCTGCTCCATGTCTGTCACCACATTGGCGTAGCTGATGGTGTGGCCTGCGTTTTCGCCGCGCGTGATGTTGACGGAGCTCTCCGGCATGTAGCGCACCACGCGAACCGCCAATGGTTCCTCGAACTGTGTCATTGGCTCTGCCTCGATCAGGACGTTATCCCCAACACGGCTAAGCTCAATGTCGACCGTGGCAGGTGCCTGAAGGTGCCGGGTGATCATGTCGCTGACGTCTTTGGGGCTGTTGCCGACCACATGCTCACGTCCGTTGATCACCATCTGAGGGGTGTAAATCATCCGGCGGCCGTTTTCCGCGGCATAGGCACGCTGGCGGTCAGCGTGCTCAGGATGCGCAAAGCTGTCTTTCCAGCCGATATAGTCCCAGTAGTCTACATGCAAAGCCAGCGCGACAACATCATCCCGCTTGGCAAGCTCATGCATGAACGCATCTGCCGGCGGACAAGACGAACAGCCCTGC
>JBCAZO010000247.1:0-4681 GCA_038532975.1 Pseudomonadota bacterium | reverse complement strand
GGCCGCGCTGGATCATGGCTATGGGATCGAGATCGACCTGCAGCTGAGCCGTGATGGTGAGGCCATGGTGTTTCACGACTATGATCTGGGTCGACTGACATCCCAAAGTGATTTGGTTCTGGAGCATGATGCAGCAGTGCTGTCGCAGATCCCGTTGAAAGGTGGATCAGACGGTATCCCGACGCTGTCAGAGATGCTCACCCTGGTCGCGGGGCGTGCGCCAATGCTGATTGAGCTTAAGGATCAGCATGGCCAGATGGGTGTGACCGATGGACGATTGGAAAAGGCCACCGTCCGCGCATTGCAAGGGTACGAAGGTGCGGTGGGTCTGATGTCGTTCAATCCTGAGATGATCGCCCTCTTGGCTGAGCTTGCTCCTGACATACCGCGTGGATTAGTCACCAGCCCCTACAGGGCCAAAAACTGGCCGGAACTGGACGACAGCGTGCGCGAAAAGCTACGCGATATCCCCGATTATGACCGGGTGGGAGCCAGTTTCATCAGCCATCAGGCAGATGACTTGTTGCGGCCCCGCGTAGCGGAGCTCAAAGCCCAGGGCGCGCATGTCTTTTGCTGGACCATCCGCACGCCGCAACAAGAAGCCCTTGCGCGCCAAGTTGCCGACAATGTGACCTTTGAGGGCTATCTCGCTGAGATCCCTGCTTGAAGCGCGTGCCGCGCAGACCAGATTGAAGAGCATGTAGTCAAAGGATCGGCATGGACGGCGGATCAGTCATCGTCAGCGTCTGCGACAGCCTCGCCCAGATCCGGGCGGAGGACTGGGACGCTTGCGCCTGTCCGGAGGCCACAACGGGCCGGCCCGATGACCCTTTCACAACCTACCGGTTTCTCAAAGCCTTGGAAGACAGCCGGTCGGTGGGCGTCGGCACAGGATGGCAGGCGCAATATCTGACGGCGGAAATGGACGGGCAGATGATCGCCTGCGCACCGCTCTATGCTAAGTCACATAGCCAAGGCGAATACATCTTCGATCACAACTGGGCGCATGCCTACGAGCGTGCAGGCGGGCGGTATTTTCCCAAGCTGCAACTGGCCGTGCCCTTCACGCCTGTGACAGGACGCCGGTTTCTGACGCGTCCGGGGTATGAACGCCCGGGGCAAGAGGCACTGGTCCAGGCGGCTGTGCAACTGGCGGATCGGCACAGCCTGTCGTCTTTGCATGTCACGTTTTGCACAGAAGACGAGCGGGAGAATGGAACCCAGATGGGGTTGCTGCCCCGCACCACGCAACAGTTTCACTGGTTCAACAACAGCTACGACAGCTTTGATGACTTCCTGGCTTCGCTCAGCTCACGCAAGCGCAAGAATATCCGCAAGGAACGCGCCCAAGCTCAAGGCTGTGGCGTTGAGATCGTGCAGCTGACCGGGGATCAGATCAAGCCTGAGCATTGGGATTACATCTGGACGTTTTACCAGGACACCGGCGCGCGGAAATGGGGCATGCCCTACCTTACACGGTCATTTTTTGACATCGCTCATGAAACACTGCGCGACGATATCCTTCTGATACTGGCGCTGCGTGATGGCGAACCTGTTGCGGGGGCGATGAACATGATTGGCTGTGATGCACTCTATGGGCGCTATTGGGGATGCACGGCGCATTACCCGGCGATGCATTTTGAGCTGTGTTACTATCAGGCAATTGACTACGCGATTGCGCATGGCTTGTCTCGCGTCGAGGCGGGCGCGCAGGGCGAACACAAGCTGGCGCGCGGATATCTTCCGGTTGAGACGCATTCCCTGCACTGGTTTCGCGATCCGTCTTTCGGGGATGCCGTCGCGCGGTATCTGGAAGCCGAGCGTCAGGCGGTTTCTGAGGATATCGAAATTCTGACGGCTTATGGTCCGTTCAAGAAAGAACATGTGGAGGAACAGGAATGACCGAGAAACTGACCGATGCAGAGCGCAACGCCGAGCTTTCGCCACTACTGGCTAACGGCTGGTCAATGGTGGATGGGCGTGATGCGATCCACCGTGAATTTCAGTTCAAGAACTTTGTGGATGCATTCGGATTCATGACACGCGCTGCGATCTGGGCAGAGAAATGGAATCATCACCCGGAATGGTTAAATGTCTACAAAACCGTGCAGGTGACATTGAGCACGCATGATGTCGGCGGTCTGAGCGCATTGGACATCAAACTGGCGCGCAAGATGGACGATTTGGCGAAAGAGTAGGGCGAGCGCATTTTCGGCCCGCCCAAGAAACTTAAATCAAAGCGCGTCGAGAATGGTCTCACCCGCAGATGTTTCGCACACACCGGGGCTTTCTTCGGCATTCAACATAGTCACTTTGCCATTTTCAACGACCATCGCATAGCGTTTGGAGCGGCCAAAAAGACCCGCAGGCGGCGCGTCAAAATCCATGCCGATGGCCTTGGTGAAACCGGAATCCGCGTCGCTGAGCATGGTGATCCCGGCCTCGGTTGCCCCCGTGGCCTCACCCCAGGCTTTCATCGTGAACGGGTCATTCACCGACACGCAGATAATCTCATCCACGCCCTTGGCCGCCAGCGCATCTTTGGTGCGGATAAAGCTGGGCACGTGGGCGGAGTGGCAGGTGGGCGTATAGGCACCCGGCACGGCAAAGATCACGACCTTGCGTCCATTGGTTTTCTCAGCAAGTGAAACCGCTTCGGGGCCATCGGCACCGAGTTGCAGTAACGAAGCTTCGGGAAGTGTGTCGCCAGTGGAAAGGGTCATGGTCGCATCCTGTCTATCATTTGCAGTTTGATTGACCGTAGTTATAGGCTGTGCTTTGGCCGTGGCCATCTAAATCGGAGGATAGCATGTCGGGAATCGTTGTCATTGGCGCAGGGCAGGCCGGAAGTTCGCTTGTCGCCAAGCTGCGCGCGCTTGGGTATGAGGGTGCTGTCACACTGATTGGTGCCGAGCCCGTGCCGCCCTATCAACGCCCGCCTTTGTCCAAGAAGTATTTGCTGGGGGAGATGGAGCTGGAGCGGCTCTATCTGCGGCCAGAGAGTTTTTATGACGAGAATGACATTGCCCTGCGATTGGGGGAAGAGGTGACAGGCATTGATCCGTCGGCGAAGACGATTTCGCTGGGGACCGAGACGCTAGTCTATGATCAGCTTGTTCTGACCACGGGTTCCGCCCCGCGCCGTTTGCCGGCCTCCATCGGCGGGGCGCTGAAGGGTGTTTACGTGGTGCGTGATTTGCAGGACGTCGATGCCATGGCACCTGAATTCAAACCCGGTGCGCGGGTTTTGATTGTGGGCGGCGGATACATCGGGCTTGAGGCGGCGGCGGTGGCGGCAAGCAAAGGGCTCGACGTGGTTCTGGTTGAGATGGCTGACCGCATTTTGCAACGTGTGGCGGCGCGTGAGACATCAGATTATTTTCGGGCGCTGCATCAGGGCCACGGCGTTGAGATCGTCGAGGGCGTGGGCCTTGAGACCTTGCTCGGCGACGGTCGCGTCAGCGGCGCGCGATTGAGCGATGGGCGCGAATTGGACGTCGATTTTGTCATTGTTGGCGTGGGGATCACCCCGGACACCAAGCTGGCTGAGGCGGCGGGTGTCGAGATCGACAATGGGATCAAAGTGGATGCGCTGGGTCAAACCAGTGTTGAGGGCATCTGGGCGGCGGGCGATTGCGCGTCTTTTCCACACGATCAGGGGCGCTTGCGGTTGGAAAGCGTGCCCAATGCTATCGACATGGCCGAATGCGTGGCCGAAAACCTGTTGGGCGCAGGCAAAGCCTACGTGCCGCAGCCTTGGTTTTGGTCGGATCAATATGACGTGAAACTGCAGATTGCCGGGCTGAACACGGGCTATGACCGCGTTATCACGCGGCAGGCTGAGAACGGCGTGTCTTTCTGGTACTACAAGGGTGATGCGCTCTTGGCCGTGGACGCCGCCAACGACGCGCGGGCCTATATGGTGGGCAAGCGGCTGATCGACAGTGGCAAGACGGCGGACGCGAATGTGGTGGCTGATCCTGATGCTGATCTCAAGGCGCTGTTGCGCGCGTGAGGATCATTGGCGGCGCATTCCGTGGCCGTAAACTGGCCTCTGTTGGCAAGGGGGATGAAGCCGCGCGTTTGCGCCCCACTTCGGACCGTGTGCGCGAAAGCCTGTTCAATGTGCTGATGTCGCGTTTCGCGGATCGAGTGGAAGGGGCCGCTGTACTGGACCTCTTCGCCGGGACAGGCGCGTTAGGACTGGAGGCTCTGTCGAGGGGGGCCTCAAACGTGAGTTTTGTCGAAAACGGACGCGTGGCACAGCGCATCTTGCGTCAGAATATTGCGCTCTGCGGGGTTGAGGCGGATGCAAAGCTCATCTCGCGTGATGCTCGCAAGCTTGGTGCGTCTGATAGTGCCTTTGACCTCATCTTTCTGGATCCGCCTTATGGCAAGGGGCTGGGCGAGGCCGCCATGAAAACGGCAATCTCGGGCGGATGGCTGTCTGAGGATGCGCTTGTTGTCTGGGAAGAAGGCGCTTCAGTTACGGTGCCCGAAAGTCTGCACCAACTGGATGAGCGCAGCTATGGCGATACGGTGATCCGCATTCTGGAACGCCGTTAGCCTTTCATCAGGTCTGGCAGATCGCCGGTCAGCCCAGCCGCCTCTCGGATGAACCCACGCCGTAACGCAGGCACTTTGTTGATCGCCCCCATGCCCAGATCACGCGCAAAGCGCA
>JBCAZO010000246.1:0-4701 GCA_038532975.1 Pseudomonadota bacterium | reverse complement strand
TGCCCATGCCGGGCATGGGCACGTCTTTGCCCGTGCAGTTCACCACTGGCGCATCGAGATAATCAAGCGCGCGCTCCATCAGCGTGGCCGAGATGTGGTTGCCAATCGACGCCACGGGCCAGCCTTCCTCGACGGTCACGCAGCGGTTGGTTTTCATCACCGACGCGATCACCGTGTCATAGTCGAGCGGACGCAGGGTGCGCAGGTCGATGACCTCTGCGCTCACGCCATCCTCAGCCAGCTTTTCAGCCGCTTCCAAAGCGTAGTGCATGCCAATGCCAAAGCTGACGATGGTCACATCCTCGCCGGAACGCACCACGCTGGCCTTGCCGAACGGAATGGTAAAATCATCGAGAACCGGCACATCAAAGCTGCGGCCATAGAGGATTTCGTTTTCCAGGAAGACGACCGGGTTCGGATCGCGAATGGCAGACTTTAGCAGGCCCTTGGCGTCTGCTGCCGAATAGGGCTGCACCACCTTAAGACCCGGCACCTGCGAATACCATGCCGCGTAATCCTGTGAATGTTGCGCACCCACACGGGCAGCAGCACCATTGGGGCCCCGGAACACGATGGGGCATCCCAGCTGACCACCGGACATGTAGTTTGTTTTGGCGGCTGAGTTGATGATGTGGTCAATCGCCTGCATGGCGAAGTTCCAGGTCATGAACTCCACAATCGGCTTCAACCCGCCCCAGGCCGCGCCGACGCCGATCCCGGCAAAACCATGTTCGGTGATGGGCGTGTCGATCACGCGCTTGGCGCCGAACTCTTCCAGAAGGTTCTGGGTGATTTTATAGGCGCCCTGATATTCGGCGACTTCCTCACCCATGACGAAAACAGTCTCATCGCCGCGCATCTCTTCGGCCATGGCCGCGTTGAGCGCCTCGCGCACGGTCATCTTGGCCATCGCAGTGCCTTCTGGCCAATCCGGGCTGGCATCGGGTGTCGGCGCTGCAGGCGTGTCCTGTGCAACGGCAGGCTTGGCTTCGGCAGGTGCGCTGGCAGGGGCCGCTTCCGCCGCTGGGGCAGGGGCGCTGGCTTCGCTAATGTCATCCGCGCTTTCACCGTCCTCAAGCAACACCGCAATCGCCGTGTTCACTTTCACATTCTCAGTGCCCTCAGGCACAAGGATCTTGCCAATCGTGCCTTCATCGACGGCTTCAAATTCCATCGTGGCCTTATCGGTTTCAATCTCTGCCATGATGTCACCGGAGGCGACGGTGTCGCCCTCTTTGACAAGCCACTTGGCGAGGGTCCCTTCCTCCATCGTAGGCGACAGGGCCGGCATCAGGATTTCTGTAGGCATATCGTAATTCTCCTGGGATCTCTGTCGCTTACGCGTCCACGTAAATGTCTGTCCAAAGCTCTTCGAGCGCAGGCTCGGGGCTTTCCTTGGCGAAATCGGCACTGGCGCTGACGATTCCCTTGATCTCTTTGTCGATCGCCTTGAGATCGTCCTCGCTGGCATACTTGCCGCTCAGAAGCATGTCGCGGACATTCTCGATGCAGTCCTTTTCCTCGCGGACTTTCTGCACCTCTTCGCGCGTCCGGTACTTGGCCGGGTCAGACATCGAGTGACCGCGATAGCGATAGGTTTTAACCTCAAGAATGTACGGCCCCTTGCCCGACCGGCAATGCGCCACCGCCTTGGCTCCGGCCTCTTTGACGGACAGAACATTCATGCCGTCCACCGCCTCACCGGGGATGCCGAACGCGGCCCCGCGGGTATAAATGTCAGGGGTCGAGGTTGAACGTTTCTGCGAGGTGCCCATGGCATATTGGTTGTTCTCGATCACGAACACGACGGGCAAAGACCAAAGCGCTGCCATGTTGAAAGTCTCATAAACCTGACCCTGGTTGGCGGCGCCGTCCCCGAAATAGGTAAAGGTCACGCGGTCATTGCCCTTGTACTGATCGGCCAGCGCCAGACCCGCGCCAAGCGGCACATTCGCGCCCACGATGCCATGGCCGCCATAGAAATGCTTATCGCGGCTGAACATATGCATCGAGCCGCCCTTGCCTTTGGAATAACCGCCCTCGCGACCCGTCAACTCTGCCATCACGCCGTTTGGGTCCATCCCGCAGGCCAGCATGTGACCGTGATCGCGATAGGTGGTGATGCGTTTGTCACCGTCCTCGGCGCTGGCTTCCAGCCCGACAACCACGGCTTCTTGACCGATGTAAAGATGGCAGAACCCGCCGATTAGACCCATGCCGTAAAGTTGGCCTGCCTTTTCCTCGAATCGACGAATGAGCAGCATGTCGCGATAGAATTGTTTCAGCTCATCAGCCGAAACATTTGGTTTCTTTGTTGTTTTCCGGGCGGCCATGGGCAAATGGCTCCTTTGTTGGAGAAATAGTTTAGCGTTAAACTATCTTTTACAACATGCTGCTGCAATTTGCGAGGGAGTTTTTGACGCAGGGGCAAGTCGGGCGTTAAATCTCTGATAACAGGCCTCAACTTGGGCGAACTTGACCCATGTCAAAATCCAGTCGGTTCTCCCGGTCCGAAAGGTGGGATTTGGGTATTTCCACCAAGAAAGAAGCGATATCCGCCCTACTTCTTTCTTGTCATAAATACCCCAAACCAAGGGTAGATCAGAGCGATGACCTCGGAGGGCAGACGCCAACAGCAATGAATTTCACGAGCAGCGGGTTGGACCCGACATGCTACCGGATCACGATCTCATCCGACCGCAGAAGCCCCAGCACATCCCGGGCCTGTTGGTCCAGCAGGTCCAGATCGAGAAACGTGTCCGACAGGCGCAGTGTGAGGTTCTCCATCCGAGCCACCTGCGTCTGCAATTCTGCGAGCTGTTCGCGCAGCACCAGTTCGCCGGCCTCAATCTCGGCGCGGCGGAAGAGACCATAGTCGCCCTGAATGGCCGCAAAGGCAAAATAGGCGGCAAGCCCAAATGCAATGATGCTGAACACAAGTAAACCAACCGCCGGTCGTTTTAGCGCTGTCATCTGGGTCCGCCTTTGCCTCTTGTGCCCGTCTCTTATCGGATGGTGCCCGATCACCTTGCCACACCCGAATCGGTTTGTGAATCCCCTTTTCACACCAATGTCATAATGAGTAGAACAGGGGCTGAAGGAGAGTCTTTCATGCCACATCTGCCGCCGCGCGATGCGTTGCCCACACATGATGTGACGAACCAGCCCGACCCGTTGCGCGCAGTGCCGCTCTGGTCGGGTGATCCGGTGCTGCAAACCCATGCTGATGCCGCCGGGGCCGACACAGCACACCTGGCGCATTTCGCCGAGACCATCGGCACAGAGGATATGGCTGAGGCCGCGAGCATGGCCAACCGGAACACGCCTGAACTGTTGCTATTTGATGCAGGTGGGCGGCGTCTTGATGAAGTGCGGTTTCATCCCGGCTACCACCAACTGATGCAGGCCGGGATTGGCGCGGGCTATTCCGCCATCGCCTGGGAGGCGGGGCAGGGCGGGCATGCCACCCATGCCGCCATGGTCTACATGATGTCACAGGTCGAGCCGGGCGTGTGCTGTCCCATGACCATGACCTATGCCGCCATTCCGGCGCTCAGCGTTCATGAGGCGCTGTTCAAGGAATGGGGTCCGAAACTCATGTCACGCGCCTATGATGGCGCGCCGAAGCCTCTGGC
Source organism: Pseudomonadota bacterium (assembly GCA_038532975.1). Classification (GTDB taxonomy): domain Bacteria; phylum Pseudomonadota; class Alphaproteobacteria; order Rhodobacterales; family Rhodobacteraceae; genus Roseovarius. The sequence goes on along the minus strand of JBCAZO010000246.1, from coordinate 1,066 downwards.
GCAGAAACCCGGTGCGACGCTTGGCATGGCGATGACCGAGAAACAGGGCGGCTCGGATGTGCGCGCCAACACGACCCAGGCCACACGGTCACGCGATGGCTATCGCCTGCGCGGTCACAAGTGGTTTTGCTCCGCGCCCATGTCCGACGGGTTTCTCACGCTGGCACAGGCCCCCGGCGGTCTAACCTGTTTTCTTGTGCCGCGCTGGCTGGAGGATGAGCGCAACGGCATCCACATCCAGCGGCTCAAGGACAAGCTCGGCAATCGCGCCAATGCCTCGGCTGAGATTGAGTATCACGATGCGCTGGCGTATCGGCTGGGGGAGGAAGGCGAGGGGGTCAAGACAATCATCGAGATGGTGCATCACACCCGTCTCGACACAGCGCTCGCCCCGGCAGGCCTGATGCGCGCGGCGCTGGCTCACGCTGCCCATTGGGCACGCCACCGCACCGCCTTTCAGCGCAAACTGATTGACCAGCCGCTCATGCAATCGGTGCTGGCCGATCTGGCGCTCGACTGGGAAGGCGCGCTTGCGCTCGGCCTGCACGTCGCCGCCGCCTTTGACCGCAAATCCGAGGCCGACCGCGCCTTTGCCCGGCTGGGCGTGGCGCTGGCCAAGTATCTCAACAACAAGCTCTGCCCCGGTTTCGTCTATGAAGCGATGGAGGTGCTAGGCGGCATGGGCTATGTCGAGGACACACCCCTGCCGCTCCTCTACCGCGAAGCACCACTGAATTCGATCTGGGAAGGGTCGGGGAATGTGATGGCGCTCGACCTGATGCGGGTTTTCAAGCGGGCACCCGAACTCTACGAACGGGTTCTCGACTACATTGCCGACAACCTGGGACGGCGCGCGTCCGCTACGCATGACGTGCTGAAGGCCGCCTTCGATCTGGCGAAATCCGACGAGGGTGCGGCGCGTATCGTCATCGAGCAGCTCGCCATGGCGGCCGCGGCGACGGAGTTGTACCGCATCGGGGCCGGCCGGCTCGCCGACGCCTTCACCGAAACGCGGCTCGGCGGCACGTGGCGGATGAGCTACGGCATGCTCGATGCACGCTTCGAC
>JBCAZO010000245.1:0-4735 GCA_038532975.1 Pseudomonadota bacterium | reverse complement strand
GCCGCATGAGAACTTGCCTGATGATGCCGCTGATATCGCGACTTTCGTTAAACTGGGGCAAACCGGGCTTGGCATCGGCTCAAAGCTCTTTGAGCGCACAAAATCAGAGGCGCGGCGGCTGGGTTACGCCTGGCTTAATGCCACAATCCGTGCCGATAACGAAAGCGGACTGACATATTACCAGAGCCGCGGGTTTGAAGATTACAAGCGTATCCGAAATACCCAACTGGCAGACGGAACCATCGTAGACAGAATCTGCAAGCGTTATAAGCTTTGAGCGTCAGCGCGGTGAGCGTTTGGCCAGGATACGTTGAAGCGTTCTGCGGTGCATGTTTAGCCGGCGCGCCGTTTCTGAAACATTGCGATCACAAAGCTCATACACCCGCTGAATATGTTCCCAACGCACGCGATCCGCACTCATCGGGTTCTCTGGAGGCGGCGGCATTTCATCATCGCTGGCCAAAAGTGCATTGGTAATGTCGGTGGCATCGGCAGGTTTGGAGAGATAGTCCGTCGCTCCAATCTTGACCGCAGCCACCGCTGTCGCAATCGCCCCGTAGCCTGTCAAAACAACAATGCGACTATCCGGGCGTTTTTCGCGGATGGTCTCAACGACATCAAGCCCATTGCCATCCTCCAGTCGCAAATCGCACACGGCATACGCCGGAGGCCGCGCTGTTGCGATGGCCTGCCCTGCGGCAACGGACTCGGCCGTTTCCACCTCGAAGCCACGCTTTTCCATGGCTTTTGCCAGACGCCGCAGAAACGGTTCGTCATCATCAACAAGCAACAAAGACCTGTCGCCGCCAATCTCTCGCAGACCAGACGCCATTCATTTTCCTCCTGCAGCGCTCAGATTTTGTAGCGCGCTCAAGCAGATGCGTCAAACTATCGCAGCGTCAAGCAGCTTCGAGGAAGCAGGCAATCTGCTCGGCGATGGCTTCTGCTTCGGTCTCGCGGCGGAAGAATTCGACAAATCCCTCCTCTGGTAAGGTCAGGTAGGAAAAGGTCGAGTGGTCGACAAGATAATACTCATCATCCCCTTCCTGTGCCTTGTAATACGTGCGATACGCTTGGCTTGCCGCCCGGACCTGCTCTTCACTTCCTGTCAGGCCAAGCAGCCTAGGATGAACGTTTTCGGTAAAGTCAGCCATGACTTTGGGCGTGTCACGTTTTGGGTCCACCGATATAAAGACCGGCTTCACCTGCATGCCCTTTTCTTCAAGGATGTCGACGGCAATGGCGTTGCGCACAATGTCAATCGGGCAGACATCGGGGCAGAATGTATATCCGAAATAGAACAGGGTGGGCTGATCAATCACGTCCTTGTCGGTGACGGTTTCGCCAGTTTCGCTGACCAAGGTGAACGGCCCGCCGATTTCGGATGCTCCACCGGCCACCTGAGTGGAGCGGCATTGCGCGAACCGATCATCCGCTGGCGCACCCGCTGTCAAAAGATAGGTGACCGCCACAAGGCCAACGACGGCCACACCAGCCAGCATTGCAATGAGCCGTGTCATAATTAGCCTCCGCTATCTTTCGAAATAGATTGTTGTGACACCTATCTAAGCTTATCAAAATACCTTGGAAAGAGAGACCTCACGCCGCATGTCCGATGCTCCAATCAATTCGACTGCCGGAAGGGCTAATCGTAACTGGATTCGGTTGCGCACGCTTGTCTTGTTGCGTTGGTGGGCCGTGGCGGGCCAGTTTTGTGCGCTGCTGGTTGCTCAACACATTCTCAACCTCTCTTTGGAATATGGGCTGTGCTATTTTGTTGTCGGCGTTTCCGTGATCACCAATGTGATTGCTGGGTTTATTTTTCCAGAAAACAAACGCTTATCAGAGGGCGAGACCCTTTTGTTCGTGCTATTCGATATGCTGCAGCTCGGGTTGCTGCTGTACCTGACCGGCGGGTTGCACAATCCCTTCTCCATTCTCATAGTTGGCCCGGTAATCGTTTCGGCGTCTGCGCTGAACACACGATCCACGATTTTCCTGGGGCTTTGCGCTGTAGTGATCACTTCGGTCCTGTCCTGGTTCTACATTTCTCTGACTGATCAAAATGGCGTGACACTTAGCATGCCCGACATCTTTTTGTTCGGAAATTGGGTTGCGATTGTCATTGCCGTTGCATTCCTGGGCGTTTATGCGCGCCGTCTTGTGTCAGAAATGCATGCCATGTCCGAGGCGCTGCAAGCCACCCAAATGGCCTTGGCGCGAGAGCAAAAGCTCACTGATCTGGGCGGAGTTGTGGCCGCTGCGGCGCATGAATTGGGCACGCCTCTGGCCACCATCAAGCTCACAAGTTCGGAATTGGCCGAAGAGCTGTCAGATGATGATGACTTGCGTGATGATGCCCTTCTGATCAAAGAACAGGCCGATAGATGCCGTGATATTTTGCGCTCTATGGGTCGTGCAGGCAAAGATGATCTGCATTTGCGTCGCGCCCCTTTGACTGCCGTTATCGAAGAAGCCGCCGAGCCGCATCTTGATCGTGGCAAAGAGCTTTTGTTTGACGCTGTATCCAAGGATATCGATCCAAGCTCACAGCCCACAATCCTGCGGCGCCCCGAGGTCATTCATGGCCTCCGAAATCTGATCCAAAACGCTGTGGATTTTTCTGAATCGCGCGTTTGGGTGGATAGCGACTGGACGGATCAATCCATCACAGTGCGGATTATGGATGACGGCAAAGGCTACCCTGTGCAGCATCTTGGTCGCATTGGCGAGCCGTTCATGCGTAAACGCACACCGCGGGTTGACCCGCAACGTCCTGAATACGAAGGCATGGGGCTTGGACTTTTTATAGCTAAAACGCTTCTGGAGCGCTCCGGTGCCGAACTGAGCTTTGCCAATGGATCAGACACCTTCACCAACCGCGCGGATTTTGCTGACCGCAAAGGCGCATTTGTCGAGGTCACTTGGCCAAGAGAGCGCCTGGAAGAAGACGCATGGGCAGACAGACGTTCCCTCGGCAGCAATATGCCAATTGAAATTTAGACTCAAATCGTTCTGGCATTCTTAACCATCTGTTAACTTCCTAAGCGCAGTCTAAGGAAAAGCCGTATAGCAGGGGATACCATGCAGTACCTCAGCACGCCTTGGCTCCTTGTCGCCATTCTCATCGCTAGCTTAATCGTTGTTGCCATTCTTTGGCATCTCAACCGGTCTTCATTTGGGCTTCCAGTTGATACAGTTGACACAGACGTAGAACCTTATCGAATGGCAACCTTCCTTTTTCGGGAGGAAAGACTCGCTGACTCCGACTGCGTCTTGCGCAAGATGCCGTGGTCGGACGATGCCGACGTATCGGAATGGCGCCATCTTCGATCCTGGTTGGGGCGCAGGTTTGGTACGCTTCCAACACGGTTGAATGATTTGGGCGAAGGCCAGTGCCGCGAATTTCCTGCACTGGACAATGAAGACCGCGCCATTTTGGTTTTGTCGGGTCTCCAGGATGTACAACGCGTGCAGATCAAAGATCCCTCTGAACAAGACCCTTCGGGGGCACATCGTGCCCGAGAATTGGAAACTTTTGTTGCCCGCCTTGGCGCAGTGTTGAATGAAACGCCCTGCGCGATCCGTGTCTTTGACAAGGTCCACGAAACAGCCTGGCACAACCAGAACTTCTCAGCCTTTTCTGAAGATCAGGCCGAGCTTCTGATCCGAGCGCCTTGTAGTCTTGAAAACGGCAAACGTGTGCATCTGCCCGCGCAGAATGGTCAGCCGGAAACCTATCTGGAGCTGACCCATCTGGACCGAGAGGATTTTCAGGTTCTTTATGTGAACGACGTCACGCAAGTGGTGAATGCTGAAAAGGCGCGGCGCGAATTTATCCAGACACTCACGAAAACCTTTGCCAACCTGACGACGGGCTTGGCGGTGTTTGACCAGAATCAGAGTCTTGCTCTTTTCAATCCGACACTTTTGGACTTAACGGGTCTCAACCCGTCCTTCTTGTCGGGTCAGCCACAGCTGGCAGAAGTCTTTGATCGATTGCGTGACAGCAACATGCTGCCGGAACCAAAAAACTATGGATCCTGGCGCAATCAGATGAACGCGATGATAAAAAGCGCGAGCGAAGGCCTTTATATAGATGACTGGTCACTGCCAAACGGCATGACCTATCGCATCACTGGTCGGCCGCACCCTGATGGGGCGGTCGCTTTTCTTTTTGAGGATATCTCTGATGAAGTTGCCCTGACGCGCCGGTTCCGCAGTCAGGTCGATCTCCGACAGGCCGCACTTGACGTTGTGAACCATGCCATTGCCATCACAGGTCCGAACAATGCGATCCTGCTTTGCAACCGCGCTTGCTCTGACTTTTTTGGCGTAGATCCGGAATCGTCCTTTGCTGAGATGTCGCTGAAGGACTTCCTGGCAATTTGTAGACAGAAACTGCCGCATGTCTGGTTCTGGGATGCTTGTGAAAAGGCGGTTCTTGGCCGGACTGAGCTTGAGCGCGTGATTTCCTGTAAAGATGGAAACGACTATTTGTGTCGCGTTGAGATGCTGCCGGGCAACTCAATGAACATTTCCGTTATTCAGAACGGCAGCGCGACTTTGCCCACTTCCGAGCTTGAGACCGCGACAGCCTAACATCCACAGCTTGCAGGCCTCGTGCGGGCGTGTAGTGTTCGGGCATGGCCAGCCGATCCACCGAATTTATACTCCATTCTCCAGACGCTACAGGTGCTTTGGCCAAGCGGTTGGCGCCGCACTTGAAGGCCGG
>JBCAZO010000244.1:0-4735 GCA_038532975.1 Pseudomonadota bacterium | reverse complement strand
GGGAAGCCAGGATTTTCTCGGATGAAGAGGTTTATGCCGTTGAAGTGGTGGCGATGGTCATCGCCGAAATGGCCGAGCTGGGTGCTTTTGTGGGCGAAGGGGCGGCGATGTCGGCGCGCCACCAGCAGCCGGTGCTGTTTCGCGGCGGCACGGCGCAGGAAGGGGCCGCACAAGGGAATGTCTGGTTGCATGAGCCACGTGTCGTGGTCACCAACCCGATTGCGGATGATCCAGACCGTGAAATGGAGCGTCTGACCGAAGCGGTAGAAACCTTGCGCGTGGGCGTGGACCGCATGCTGTCCACGGCGGCGACTGGCGACAAGGAACAGCTTCAGGTGCTAGAAGCCTACCGGATGTTCGCTAATTCCAAAGGTTGGATGCGGCGCATGGAAGAGGACATCTTGCGCGGTCTATCGGCCGAGGCTGCGGTGGAGAAAGAGCAATCCGCAGCACGGGCGCGCATGGCGCAGGTCAATGATGCCTATCTGCGGGAACGTCTCAATGATCTTGATGACCTGAGCAATCGCCTCTTGCGTATTTTGACCGGCCAGGGTTCCGAAACCGGGGCGGAGATGCCCGAAAACCCGATCCTGATCGCACGTAACATCGGCCCGGCGGAGTTGCTGGATTACGGGCGTTCTTTGAAGGGCATCGTGCTGGAAGAAGGGTCAGTCGGCTCTCACGCGGCCATTGTGGCGCGGGCTCTGGCGATCCCGCTGGTCATTCATGCCGAACGGATCACGACCGAGGCGCTGAATGGAGATTACATCCTTGTAGACGGGGATCAGGGCGTTGTGCATCTGCGCCCGGATGACAGCGTGATCAGCGCCTTTCGCGACAAGATGGCGATGCAGGCGCAGGCGCAAGAACGCTATGCCTCGATCCGTGACAAACCCGCCGAAACGCTTTGTGGTCAACGCGTTACCCTGATGATGAATGCCGGACTTATGGCAGACCTGCCAAGCCTGGAAAGCTCTGGTGCCGAGGGCGTGGGTCTTTTCCGGACCGAGCTTCAGTTTCTGGTGCGCTCAAAAATGCCCAAGCGGGCGGAACTGAGCAATATTTATGCGCAGGTGATCAAGGCGGCCAAGAACAAACGCGTGTGCTTTCGCACGCTGGATATCGGGTCGGACAAGGTGTTGCCATACATGCGCGCTGTGGACGAGCCGAACCCAGCCCTCGGCTGGCGCGCGGTGCGGGTGGGCATCGACAAGCCCGGCGTGATGCGCATGCAGCTTCAGGCCTTTGTGCGCGCGGCTGCAGGCCGTCCTCTGACGGTCATGTTCCCTTTCGTAGCGCAGCGCGAAGAGTTTACACTGGCGCGGGCCGAAATGGATAAGGCGTTGGAACGTGAGCGTATTCTGGGCCACCCATTGCCGGAGCGGATTGAAGTGGGGGCCATGCTGGAGACGCCGTCGCTGGCCTTTGCGCCGGACAGTTTTTATGATGAGGTCGATTTTCTGTCGATCGGCGGCAACGACCTGAAACAATTCTTCTTTGCGGCTGACCGCGAGAATGAGTTGGTGCGGCGGCGCTATGACACTCTGAATGTCAGCTTTCTGAGTTTTCTGGAACAGATCGTGGCGCGCTGCGAGGCACACAAGACACCGCTGTCATTCTGCGGGGAAGATGCCGGCCGACCGGTCGAGGCCGCCTGTCTGGCCGCAATCGGGCTGCGTGTGCTTTCCATGCGCCCTGCCTCAATCGGACCAGTCAAATCGGTTTTGAGACGCACCAACCTTAAGGAACTCAAGGCAGTGATTGATCAAGAACGCAAGACAGGTGTGATGTCAGTGCGACCTGCTGTCATGGAATACCTTAAGGGTAAGCTGTAGTCGCGTTAACGTTCAGGCGCGTTTGATTGGCGGTGTTTCGACAAGCTTGCGAAAATCCTCAATCAGATCGTCATGGGCGACATCTGCCTCGATGGCCAACCTGCGCAGCCCAAAGTGCACATGCGCCATTTGCTGGTAGTAGCTCATATAGGCATAGTTTGTCGCCGCCCCTGCCGCCGCTCCTAGAACAGGCACAGTTTGCGCAGCAAGCTTCTGGCCCAACACAGTGGCCAATCGCGGGGCGACGCGCGCAATCAAGGCCTGCACGGCGGTGCCGGTGACAGCGACACGGGTGCTGAGAAAAGCCAGATCGGTACCGTCATCGTGATCCAGCGGCCCGGCAGCGGCAAAAATCTGAATGCAGTCATATTGCACGCCCGGTTCCGCCGGATCGAAACCGTGCTCCACGGCAACATCCTGAATGGCGCGCAAAAGAACGGTTGTGGTGATCGGCAATTCTGCGAGCGCCGTCGGCAATCCTCCCATGCCGCCTGCCGCCCCCATGGCGGTACTAAGTGCGCGGCTCCACCATCCGGGCGTATCCGAGACGACATCCCGCGATCGATGCGCGGCCTGCATGGACATGCGCAGCGCGGATTCCGTGGTTTCGCCCAGTCGTGCGCGCACCGGTTCTGGAAGACGGGTCAAAAGGCCTTCGGCTTGTCCGCCGATTGTGTTCAGGATTTGAATGCCCACATTGCCAGCGCGCGCATGGCGCTTGGCCAACTCGGACAATCGCGCCTCGACCTCCCGCTTAGGGGGTTTGGGGGGCAAAACATCAAGTGGATATGTAGGCTTCATAGAACCAAGATCAGGCTTTGCACGCGGTTTTTCAAGCGCATCGTGTGACTTGGCCTTTGATTCCTGACCAAGCACCGCGGGTCAGAGCTGCGCCCAAAACGCGATCCGGGTTAGTAGGTGGTGGCATTTTGACCCCATCCAGCCGGTCAAATCCAAACCGTCCGTAATAGGGCGCATCGCCCACCAGCATGGCCCGTGCCCAGCCCGTCGCCCGCGCTTTTTCGAGAACCTCCCTGATCAAATACCCGCCCAGCCCTTCACCCTGGCGCGTGGGGTGCACGGCGATGGGTCCAACCAGAATGGCCTCTGAGGTGCCAATGCGCACCGGCCAGACACGAATGGCTCCAGCCAGAATGCCCTCGGCATCGCGTGCCACAAGGCACAGTTCTGGCACCGCAGCTACGCCTTCGCGCAAGCGATACGACGACAATGCCTCGCGCCCGGGCGCAAAGCACAGGTCATAAAGCGCTTCGACCTCCCACCAGTCGTCTTTTATCTCCTGCGTCAGATCGTACACCGCAGAGCCTTCCAAAAAGCTGTAGATCGCGGCCTAGCATGGGGTTAGGTGTGTTTCCATATTCAACTGATTGCCAAAACGGCAAAAATTCCGAGGTGTTCCATGTTCTATCGCCCCGAAGACGGTCACGGCCTGCCGCACAACCCGTTCAACGCCGTTGTGTCGCCGCGCCCAATCGGATGGATTTCCACCCGTGGGTCAGATGAGTCTGAAAACCTGGCACCTTACTCTTTCTTCAACGCGGTGGCCTATGTGCCGCCGCAGGTCATGTTTGCCTCAACTTCCGCGAAACCGGATCGGGGCGACACCAAGGACAGCGTGGCCAATATCCGCGACACGGGCGTGTTTTGCGTCAACATCGTGGAACATGCCATGAAAGATGTGATGAACCGAACATCCGGGGCTTGGGACAAAACCGTAGACGAGTTTGACGATGCCGGGATTGAGCGCGTGGCGTGCGAGACGATTGCATGCTCTCGCGTCGTGGGCACACCGGCAGCATTGGAATGCAAGCTGACGCAAATCGTGCAGCTTCCGGGTGAGGCGAATTTTACCGTCTTTGGCGAAGTCACCGGCGTTCATCTGCGGGACGATTGCCTGAAAGATGGGATATTCGACGTGCTGAGCTACAATCCCTTAGCGCGCATGGGGTACAAAGACTACACGGTGGTGCGAGATATCTTTTCGCTTAACCGACCCGGGGAATAACCCTTTCTTTTTGCTTGAAATATCCCGGGAGGAGACGCCTGCAGGGCGGCGGGAACGGCGGTCCTTATTGTCCGTAATAGTCGCGATACCAGGCAACAAATTTGGCAATCCCGTCACGCACATCGGTTTCCGGTCGGTAGCCCGTCAAAGACTGCAAGAGAGACGCATCGGCCCATGTCGCCGGAACATCGCCCTTTTGCATCTCCATCATGTTGCGTTTGGCGGGTACGCCCAGCGCGTCTTCAATTGCATCGACAAAATCCAATAGCTTCACCGTTTGGGAATTACCGATATTGACGATGCGGTAGGGGGCTACGGGCGACAGGCTGTCACCTTCGGCAATGTCCTCGGGGCTGTCCGGGCGTTCCGGCACGGCATCCATCAATAGACGAATTCCTCTCACAAGATCAGTCACGTAGGTAAAATCACGATGCATGTCGCCATGATTGTAGATGTCAATGGGTTGGCCTTTGAGGATCGCATCCACAAATTTGAAATAGGCCATATCCGGGCGTCCCCATGGGCCATAAACGGTGAAGAACCGGAACATTGTTGTCGGCAGGTTCCATAGATGTGCGTAGGCGTGCCCCATAGACTCGCAAGCCTTCTTCGTGGCCGCGTAGATCGTCATCTGGGTGTCTGCCTTTTGCGTCTCGCGATAGGGCATGTCGGTTTCCGCGCCATAAGCAGACGAGGTTGACGCCATCAGAAGGTGTTTCACCTCGTGGCGGCGTGCAGCCTCCATGACGTTGAACGTGCCAACAACATTGGCATCGATATAGGCGCGCGGGTTTTCCAGGCTGTAGCGCACACCTGCCTGGGCCGCGAGATGCACGATGATGTCTGGAGCGCAGGCATCGATGGCGGCATCCAC
>JBCAZO010000243.1:0-4767 GCA_038532975.1 Pseudomonadota bacterium | reverse complement strand
CATAAGAACACCGTGATCGCCGCCGCCTCATACATCGCGCCGCCATCCCAAAGCAAAACCGGCACCCATCCATTGGGGTTGACCGCCAATTGTCCCTCGGGACGCGGCGTGTCGCGGTCAATCGAAGTGTCGAGCAACTCATAAGGCGCACCGATCTCTTCCAGCAGAACCCGCACCCCCATCGAGGCACTGCCATTGGCATAGTAAAGTTTGTACATCCCGGTCTTCCCCCCACTGGTCTCGCCTGCTGTTATCGTTCAGACTGACCCTGACCAAACTCTCACGCAAAGATCGCCCATGTACCAGCCCAAAGACATCCTCACCTCGATCGACCAAATTTACGCCGACATGCGCCGCCCCTATAACAGTCAGACCGGTAAATTCATCGACCATGTGGACGATCATATCCGAATCTGGATCGAGCATTCCACATTCCTTACCATGGCCACGGTGGACAAAGCGGGCAACATGGATGTCTCACCCAAAGGCGATCCGGCGGGGTTTGTGAAGGTCCTCGACCGTAAGACACTCGCCATCCCCGACCGCCCCGGCAATCACCGCTATGACGGGTTTCAGAACTTGTTCGAGACCGGCCGCATCGGTCTTGTGTTCTTTGTCCCGCATCGCACCGAGGTGGTACGCGTGAATGGCAGTGCCGTGGTTGTGCGTGACATGGACGTGCGCGAACACTGCGCCATCAAGGGCCGCGTGCCCGACTTTGCGGTCATCGTCACCGTCGAAGAAGCCTTTTACCATTGCGGCAAGTCGGTGATCCGTTCTCGTCTGTGGCAACCCGATGCCCACCCCAAGCCGGATGGACTGCCCACTTATGCCGAAGCGCTCATCGCCCATGGCCAGCTCGATGTGGACTATGACGAAATGCACGCCCATTTGCGCAACAATGAAGAAAATCGACTTTACGACGAGTGACCGCGCCGTGCGATCCGTTAAACCGCCCTCAGACCGTTATCGGCACCGACGCAATACCGACGTGATACCGATACAATACCGACCCAGGATTTTTGATCAAAATCAGCGCGTTAACCAGGATTCCCGCCAGTCAGGCGTTCACATGCTCCCAAACCTTGGAAATCACCACCGATCCCTCTCCCACTGCCGACGCAACCCGCTTGACCGACCCGGCCCGCACATCGCCAACGGCAAAGATATCGGGACATGATGTGGCATAAGGCGACTCCGCACCCGCCTCTTTGCCTGTCACAACAAATCCTTTGTCATCCAGGGTGACAAGGCCCGACAACCACCTGGTGTTTGGAGCGGCCCCCACCATGATGAACAGCGCCCGAGTGTCAACATCCTGCACCCCATCCGGCCCCTTTAGGGCCAAACCTTTAAGGTGGTTTTCCCCTTTTAAACCAATAACTTGTGTCTGATAGTGAATCGTGATCCGCGGGTCAGCTTCAAGCCGACTCGACAGGTATTCTGACATGCTATTGGCAAGGCTATCCCCCCGGATCAAAAGGTGCACATGATTGGCACTGCGCGACAGGTACATGGCCGCCTGCCCTGCTGAGTTGCCACCGCCGATCACATAAACATCCGTTTGCTTACAATACCGCGCCTCAGTTTCAGTCGCTGCATAGTAGACACCGGCTCCTTCCAGCTCTTCGAGATGCTCCAAAGGCAAGCGTCGGTACTGCACGCCTGTGGCCACCACCACAGAGCGCGCGCAGGTCTCTTTGCCGTTGTCAAAACGGATGCAAAACGTGTCATCATCTTGTTTTTCAAGACTTTCCGCCCGTAGCGGCATGGCAAATTGCGTGCCGAATTTCATCGCCTGCACCTCACCGCGCCAGACAAGATCACCGCCGGAAATACCGGTTGGGAACCCCATGTAATTCTCAATACGGCTCGACGTTCCGGCTTGTCCGCCAATCGCGGTGTCTTCCACCACTAAGGCGCTCAACCCTTCCGCACCGGCATAAACGGCCGCCGCAACGCCCGAGGGACCACCTCCCACGATCAGAACATCAAAAACCCCGTCTTGCTCCAGCGATAGTCCAAGGCCCATTAATTCAGCTATCCGGGCCGGGGTTGGATTTTCAAGAACCGTGTTTTTACCAATGATAACAGAAGGCTCATGCGCTGGCAGCTTACACTTATGCGCCTCTTTCTCGGCCTCTTCGGAATCAATATCCAGCATGCGAAACGGCAGTTTATTGCGTGCAACAAAACTGGCGATGCGTCGGATGTTACGATCCTGATCTGCCCCGATCAGCAGGATAGAGCTGTTCTGACCCTCCAACTGCCGCCGCCGCCGCGCGGCCAGAACAGTGATCACAATATCGCTCATCTCAGGGATTTCCGACATCAGCCGTAGCATTGTGCGCCGATCCACTTCGATGGCCCTGACCGGCTTCGTAGCTTGCAGCGGCAGTGAATAGGTTCCCCCACTCAGAAAAGAAATGTCACCAAGAAACTGTGTTGGCCCAATGCTATGCGGCAAAAACGGCTTACGGGTCTGGGCGTCCAAAACGTCCACCTGCCCTTCAAGGATATAGTGAAAATGGGTCATCGGATCGCCGATATCACCGATGATCGCGCCTTCTTCAAACTCCACAATCTGACCAGCTTCGCAAAGCGCGTCGACATGCGCCTCGTGCAAAGGTGTGCGTTGCATCTGGGCAAGGTCCGGGGCAAGGCGTTCCATAGCGCTCTCCAATGCGTCTGATGTTCCTTAAGGCTTAGCGCCAAAGAGCCATCAGACAACGCCTAACGACTGCAGAGATTGCAAATCAATGCACCAATGGTCAAAACAGAGGCATGAGTTCACCTTTGCCTCCTCGATTTGACATCACTCGCCATGAAATAGAGCGTGTTGTGGCCGCGTTCTACGAAGCTTGCCGTGCCCACCCCGGGTTGGGGCCTGTTTTTGCCAAACATGTCGAGGATTGGGAGGCGCATGAGGCCAAGGTAGCCGATTTCTGGGCCGGCACGATCCTTCATGAACAAGGCTATGAGGGCAACGTGCTGGCAGCGCATGTGAACGCTGGGAATGTTCAACCAGGTATGTTTTCCACTTGGCTGGCGCTCTTTGACAGTGTGCTCAAAGCGGAACTGACGCCTGATCAAGCCGCAGCGTGGTCTGCCCTGACACATCGTATCGGACAAACCCTGCGCGCTGGTGTTGTTGACCGTGACACGCTGCAGGATGGTGTGCCGAACCTCGGTAAAACCGGATTTTCATCAAAGGCTTAGGCCTTACTAAAAAGTCCGGTAAGCGCTCTTTGAACCAGACGTGTCACAGATGGTCGTTTGACAGCAACAAAGGGAATCGGACGACACACCTCCATCGCGGCAACACCAACCCGCGCCGTCAGCGCACCGTTTACGATGCCCTCGCCAAAGCGGCGCGAGAGTTTCGACAGCATCCCGCCCCCGGCTATAGAGCCGATCATGTCATCCCCAATCGCCACGGCCCCGGTCGCGACGAGATGCGTCATTACCGCCCGCGCCAGCCGCCAACTACCAAGCGTACCGGAACGTCCGCCATAGACCTCTGCAATGCGGCGGATCATCCGAAGGTTCGCGGTGAGCGCCGCAATCACATCCGCAAAGGCCAGCGGCACAATGGCGGTCACCGTCGCCACCTGACGCGCCGCCGCCTCGATCTCACGGCTCGCGGCCAGGTCAAGCGGTTTCAGAATCTCGGTCTCTGCCAGGCCCAATAGTCCGGCAGCATCAAACTGATCCTGCTCTAGCGCGCGCACCCGATCCTGCCCCCAGCGCACATCCTCCCGCCCAGTGTAAAGCCGATCAAGATCACGCAAGACGCCACGCGCCTCATCCAGATTAGACGTGGCCAGCGCACTCTCAGCACGGCGGTGAAGACGGTCCATACGGGACAGGCGCGAAAACGTTGCGAGCTCCCTTAAAACAAGTGCAAAACAGACCATTGCAAAGGCCGAAATAAGACCTGTTACAGCATATCCCAGCACAGGATTCTGCACGATAAGTCCGGTGACAAAATTCCACGCGGCAATTGAAACCACTGCTCCCAAAAGCGTGACAAGCAGCCCCCAAAAAAGTCGCGCCAGACGCGACGGGCGCCGGGTTGCAAGCGTGGCCATGGTCTGCATCGCGCGCCCTTCGGGGGCGATATCCGTCGTCACATCGGGCACAGCCGGGGCTTCGGTCGGATTGGGTGCTTGCGCCTCTTCCTCCAGATCAATCAAAACCGGACCTTTGTTCATGGCATGCTCCTGCGTTCTGGCGGCCAGACCATCAGAATATGTGCCCCCCGAGGCCCGGCGCGCCGCTTTTCGGCAAAGCCATGACGGCAGTAGAACCGCCGCGCAGACCTATTGGTTTGGCACACCCAAAGGTTAATTTCCGCTGTATCGGATTGAGCGTCCATCAACAAAGCCCGGCCCACACCAGCACCCTGGCCACGCGGGTGAACGTAAAGCGCATGAAGCCGGGCGTCATCCCGCATGGCAAAGCCAACTGGCCCCTTGGCGTCTTCTATCACCCGCACCCAGCCACGCGCCGTCACTTTGAGCATCGCCCAAACATCCCGGATCCCATCGGATTGGTGATGCGCCCAAAGAATGCGCAAGAGCCAAGGCACCTGCCAGATTTGCGCGACCTGAGGCGTCATAGCCGATCTCCGATCAAAAACTGTGCCGCGCGATCAAGCCGGATATGTGGTGGGCCTTCACCCGGCTTGAGTGTCAGGGGCGCAGGCGCAAAATTCATCACTTCATAATCTGCGTCAAGCCAGCGCTCAGCCCCGTCGCGAGCCGG
>JBCAZO010000242.1:0-4770 GCA_038532975.1 Pseudomonadota bacterium | reverse complement strand
GCCGTCTTCGCGATCAGTGAAGTGTTGCTTGAGACCACAGGCGCAGAAGGCTCTATGGCTTCTAGAGCTGAGATGAACGCGCCTTCCAAGGTGTCAGCACCTTCTGCCGCCATCAACTCTTCTGGCGTCCCGTCGGCCAGGACACGGCCTGCATGCATGAACGAAACTCGGTCGCATCGCTCTGCTTCGGCCATGAAGTGCGTTGAGACAAAGATCGTCACGCTCTCCTCGCGTGACAAGTCGACAAGCAGAGCCCAGAACGCATCGCGCGCCTCCGGGTCCACACCGGATGTTGGTTCATCAAGGATCAACACGCGTGGGCGATGGATCACCGCGACCGCGAGAGAAAGGCGCTGTTTGATGCCAAGCGGCAACGTTGCAGCGAGGGTATCGCTATGCGCCTCAAGGCCAAATCGCTGGGTCAGCTCGGCAATCCGTGAAGCTCGGTCTTTGATCGCAAAGATACGAGCGTGAAGCTGAAGGTTCTGGCGAACGGTCAGTTCACCGTAGAGCGAAAAGGCCTGACTCATATAACCAATCTCGCGGCGCATCTCGAGGTCGCGCGCGTCAACCGGCCTGCCAAACAAAAACGCCTCCCCTTCGCTGGCAGGCAGAAGACCAGTGAGCATCTTCATGGTCGTCGACTTGCCGCAACCGTTTGACCCTAGAAAGCCAAAGATTTCACCGCGGTTGATAGAGAAATCAACACTATCGACAGCCGTGAAATCGCCAAATCGGCGCGTGAGACCGTGCGCCGTGATAACGGGATCGGCATCGACCTGCCGTTTGGGCATACCTTCTTGCGTGGCTTGCACTGCGCCGTGCGCCTGCAGTGTTCGGTAAGCGGTCTCGAGGTCCTTTGCGTCACCTTTCAAAGCCTGAGGTTTGCCCTGAAAAAGCGTGCGGCCGTCGTCCATCGCAACGATCCAGTCGAAGTCCTGCGCCTCTTCCATATAGGCCGTCGACACGAGCACGGTTAGGTCCGGCGTCTGGTCACGGATTGCGCCGATCAGCGCCCAGAATTGGCGCCGCGACAACGGATCAACGCCTGTCGTTGGCTCATCAAGCACCAACAGTTTCGGGTCATGGATCAGCGAACAGCAAAGTCCAAGCTTCTGTTTCATACCGCCCGAAAGCTTACCCATCAGCCGATCTGCGAAAGGTGCTAGCCCAGTTGCTGACAAGAGCGAAGCAATCCGGGCCTCGCGCTCTTCGCAACCCTGTCCAAAAAGGCGCGAAAAGAATTCCAGGTTCTCGCGGACCGACAGCTCTGCATAGAGGTTCCGGCCCAATCCCTGCGGCATGAACGCGATCGCAGCGCATATTTTACGGCGATGCGCCGCATCGTCGATTGCCCCTCCAAGGACGTTGATCGTTCCGGATTGCAGCTTTTTTGCGCCAGTGATCAGACTGAGAAGCGTGGATTTGCCAACGCCGTCCGGCCCGATGAAACCGATCAGCTGGCCGGCGGGTAAGTCCAGAGATACCGCGTCAAGTGCGATATGCTTGCGATACCGATGCGTGACGTCCGCCATACGGATCGCAGACGCGTCTACAGCATCGCTCATTCGAACAACTCAGGTGGAATGCGCCGGTCCAATGCCTCCGGCCAAGCGCTTTCGGGGTCAAGCTGGATCACCGCGACGCCACGCAGACCCGTTTTGACATGCTCGATCCGCCCCGCGACCAGGTCTTCGGGAATACGCACTCGAACACGGAACACCAATTGCTCGCGCTCACTCATGGTTTCGACCTGTTTGGGAGTAAATTGAGCTTCGGGAGATACAAATGAAACGCTAGCCGGGATTGCGAAATCCGGGAGCGCATCAAGCACGATGCGCGCGTCAGCACCAATGGGCAAAAGCCCTGCTTCGCGAGCAGGCAGAAAAACTTCCATGTAGACATTCTCTAGGCTGAGCAGCGTCAGGATCGGTTCACCTGCACCAACGACCTCGCCGGGTTCTCCTAATCGGTAAAGCACGCGGCCAGGCATGGGAGCAAAGAGCGCGCTGTCCTCGATTTTTGCTTCAATCCGGCGCACTTCGGCTTCGGCCGCCGAGATCTGGCTGTCGGCGGTTGCGACGCGCGCGCGGGCAGCTCCCAGCACCGCTTGGGCAACTTCGTGCGTGGTTTCCCGGTCTTCAAAAACAGTTTGTGAGATATTCTGTCCCGCGAGCAGCGCCGTGGCACGTGCAAGCTCCTGCGCGGCGCGGCGTTCTTCGCTCTGGCGCTGGACAACGACCGCCTGCGCTTCGGCTTTTGTCTGGCGCGCCAGGGCCACTTCGGCTTTGGCACGATCCAGTGCGGCGGACAACTCGTCCGTGTCCATCTCGACCAGAACATCTCCTGCCGCCACCAGACTGCCTTCTTTCGCCATGACTCTGGCGACGCGTCCAGCGATGCTTGGGGCGATTTCGACTTGTTCCGCTTCAATCCGACCATTGCCCTGAACAAATCCGATGGGCAACTCTTCGCCCTCGTTCACCGCAAAAAAGTAGGCCACCGCACCCGCACATAAAAGCGCAATCGCGACGAGGATGACGCTTGTTTTGTTGGTCATGACGGAACACCCAGAGGTCATCAATGATGTCGAATTTTAGGTTGAACCGCTTTGCGGTGTCTTGCGATGGATCAATTCGGCGACACTTAGTGCAGCGATCTTAGCCTGTGACATCGCAACCCATACGACTTCAAGATCTCGTCTCAGCCGTTTCTTGCGGAGCTTCCCCCAGGCTGATCCGCGTGCCCGTGTCGCCCTTCACCAGTCTAAGGCTGTCGCTCAATTGGCCAATCGCCGCAAAGCCACCGGTCGCCTTCACGAACTCACAAGCGGCGTCTACCTTTGGGCCCATCGATCCAGCGGGAAAGGACATCTGCTTGAGCTCATCAGGCGTTGCATGAGCAATTAGAGATTGGTTTTTAGTCCCCCAATCGGCAAAAACACCCTCTACATCGGTCAGCATCAGAAACCCTTCCGCATCCAAAGCACGGGCGAGAAGACCACTGGCATGATCTTTGTCGATAACCGCCTCGACCCCGACCATCGTGCCATCCGTTTTCTGCACAACGGGTATGCCACCGCCGCCTGCGCAAATTACGATGACATTCTGCTCCAGAAGCAGTCGGATCACATCCAGCTCCAGAATACGTTTCGGACGCGGAGACGGCACGGTGCGGCGGTAGTTTTCACCATCCTTACCGATGGTCCAACCAAAATCGGTGCTTAGATTTTCAGCGGTCTTTTTGGTGTATATCGGCCCTATGAATTTCGTCGGGGACTGAAACGCCGGATCGTTCGGATCGACCTCGATCTGGGTCAGAAGTGTCGCATAGTGCCTCTCCGGTGCGTAGGCATTGTCGAGTTCTTGCTGCAAAACGTATCCGATCATGCCGTCAGTCTCGGCACCCAGCACATCAAGTGGGAAAGGTCCGCCCTGAAGCGCAAGATAGCCGACTTGCGGGCCATTCCCGTGGGTGATCACAAGCTCGTGGCCTGCCCCTAACAATTGCGCCAGAGACACAGCGGCGGCGCGAATGCTGGCCCGCTGTCGATCTGCCGTCAGAGGCTCTCCGCGAACCGACAGGGCATTTCCACCCAAAGCGACAACCAGTCTCATTCAAGACCCCAAGGTGGCGACGAGCACAGCTTTGATTGTGTGCATCCGGTTTTCGGCCTGGTCAAATACAATGGAGGCCGGGCTTTCGAAAACGTCTTCGGTCACTTCCATGGCGTCGATCCCAAAGCTTTCCTGGATTTGCACACCCACTTCGGTTTCCGTGTTGTGAAAGGCTGGCAGGCAATGCATGAACTTGGTGTGGGGATTGCCGGTCTTGGCCATGGTTTCGGCATTCACCTGATAAGGCAGAAGCAGTTTGATCCGCTCCGCCCAGACGTTCTCCGGCTCTCCCATCGACACCCAGACATCGGTATAGAGCACATCGCAGCCACTCACTCCTTTTTGAACATCTTCGGTCAGCAGAATGCGAGCGCCCGTACTACTGGCGATGTCATGCGCCTCTGAAACGATGGATTTCTCCGGCCACAGGGACTTCGGGCCACAGAGACGGACATCCATCCCAAGCTTGGCGGCTCCGACCAAGAGGCTGTCGCCCATGTTGTTGCCGGCGTCCCCGAGGAAACAGAACGCGATCTCACTCAGCGGTTTGTTGACATGTTCTGTCATCGTCAGAACGTCGGCCAAGATTTGTGTAGGATGGAACTCATCCGTAAGTCCGTTGTAAACGGGCACACCGGACCATTCGGCCAATGTTTCCACAACCGCCTGGCCGAACCCTCGATATTCAATCGCATCATAGACGCGGCCCAGAACACGCGCGGTGTCCTTGATGCTTTCCTTTTTGCCTATGTGGCTGCCCGAAGGACCCAGATAGGTGACGTGAGCGCCCTGATCGTGGGCCGCAACCTCAAACCCGACGCGCGTGCGTGTTGAGTCCTTTTCGAATATCAACGCGATTTCGCGCCCAGTTAGTGTCTGACGTTCAGTGCCAGCGTATTTGGCAGCTTTCAGATCAGCCGACAGTTTGAGAAGAAATCTGATCTCCGCACTGGTGTAATCGCGCAAGCTGAGAAAAGAGCGGTTTTTAAGATTGAAAGCCATCTGTTACTCCACCGGATCGCGTGAAATTGGACATGTCATGCAGTGACCGCCGCCTCGGCCCCGGCCCAGTTCGGCACCTCGGATCGTGATCACCTCTACTCCGGCTTTGCGTAGGAGCGTATTGGTGTGAACATTGCGGTCGTAGGCCACC
>JBCAZO010000241.1:0-4773 GCA_038532975.1 Pseudomonadota bacterium | reverse complement strand
CTTGCGTGGCGCGCGGTTCGTGCGGTGCTGCCAAACAAAGAAGAGTTCCCATACACACTGCGTGCTGTCTCTGAGATCACTGAGTCCAACGGCTCGTCTTCCATGGCATCGGTCTGTGGTGGCTCGCTGTCCATGATGGACGCAGGCGTGCCGCTTAAGGCGCCGGTGGCCGGTGTGGCCATGGGGCTGGTTCTGGAAGATGACGGGTCTTACGGCATCCTGACTGACATCCTTGGTGACGAGGACCACCTCGGCGACATGGACTTTAAGGTCGCGGGTACAGAGAACGGCATCACGTCTTTGCAGATGGACATCAAGGTCGCTGGCATCACGCCTGAGATCATGGAGAAGGCCCTGGCGCAGGCCAAAGCGGGCCGTCTGCACATCCTGGGCGAGATGGCCAAGGCCCTTACAGAGGCCGGAGACTTCTCAGTCCATGCACCGCGCATCGAGACCATGCAAATCCCAACCGACAAGATCCGCGAAGTGATCGGGTCGGGCGGCAAGGTGATCCGTGAGATCGTTGAAGTGTCCGGCGCCAAGGTCGACATCAATGACGAAGGCACCATCAAGATCGCATCGCCCAATGGCGAGGCCATTCAGAAAGCCTATGACATGATCCACGCGATTGTCGCAGAACCGGAAGAAGGCGCGATCTACACCGGGACGGTCGTGAAGATCGTCGATTTCGGCGCCTTTGTGAACTTCTTTGGCAAACGCGACGGTCTGGTGCATGTCAGCCAGATCGAAAACCGCCGCCTGAACCATCCGTCGGATGTGCTCAAGGAAGGTCAGGAAGTCAAAGTCAAACTTCTTGGTTTTGATGATCGCGGTAAGGTGCGCCTGTCGATGAAAGTCGTCGATCAGGAAACCGGCGAAGAAATCAAACAAGAGAAAAAGAAAGAAAAAGACGACGCCTGATACAGGCGGTCATTTTCAAACAGAAACCCCGGCCAATGCGCCGGGGTTTTTTCTTTGTGACGTAACGTCTCTTTTAAATGTTACTCGCCGAATCCAAACTGAACTGTGTAGGGTATTTTTGTTAATGATTTGGGGGAGGAATCATGAAGATTATAACTCTGGCTCTGGGGTTGGGGTTGACGCTATCCACATCCGCGTTCGCCACGCCCATTACAGATCCATTCACCAGCTTTTTCAGTTTCGGCGATAGCCTGACCGACGATGGCAAACTTGGATTGCTCGCGCCTCCAAGCGATGGAGGTCGATTCAGCAACGGGCCGACCTATGCCGAAATTATCGCTGATGATTTTGAAGCCAACGGGCATGACACAGGGAACCTGGCACTTGGCGGGGCAACCGCGGGCGATACGAACCTTAGGCCAGTTCCAGGTGCACCGCTCAATACGTTCAGCAGCCAGATTGGCGTTTTCGCAGATGCCCTCGGCCTTGCCGGACCTGGAGACACGCCGAACCCATTGATCACAGGTCTCGCTCCAGTGCCAACTTTTGATGCGGCTCCGCCAGTGACGGGCTCAAACCCACTCTTATCTGTTTTCTTTGGAGCCAATGATCTGTTCCAGGCCTTTGGGACTGTGGAAAGCGGTGCAATCACACCGGCAGACGTCCCTTCCTTCCTCACCAATGCCGCCTTCGCTGCCGCGGACGCAGTTGAGACCGGAATTCGGACCCTCAACTCACTGGATTCGTCGTTGTTCGATGACTTTCTTGTCGTCGGATTGCCTGATCTTGCTGTGACACCTGCTTTCCTTGGCAACGGAAGCGCCACGGATGTCACCAATGCTTTCAACTTGCGCCTGACGCAAAACTTATTGTCGCTGAACGATGATGGCATCAAAGTCATCGGCTACGACCCCAATGTTGCGCTGAGTGCGATTATTGACGATGCCAATTTCAACAATGGGGATATTTTTGGCATCACAAACGTGAGCACGCCATGCACAGCCAGTTTCTCGGCAGCCTTGCTTGTGCCACCTGCACAGGTTTCCCAAATTCCAAGCTGTCTGGATGATGGCATTGATCCAAACACCGTACTCTTTGGTGACAGCGTTCATCCCAACGCCGTCGCGCAGGCTCTCCTGGCCTCAGAGCTTCGTGGGCAGATTGAGATTGCTCCGGTTCCTCTCCCGGCCTCTTTGCCGTTGCTTCTGTTCGGAATTGCAGGAATGGGGCTCGTGGCGCGTCGCCGCCGGTCCTAAAACGAACATAAAAACACTCGAAAACCCCGGCCCGAATCGCCGGGGTTTTTGCTGCAAGGTAAGTAACGCTACGTCACAAGCGCGATTTCAGGCCAAAAGGTAAGGTTTTCCTTACGGGACAAAACACACGGTTTTTCCCATGTACGCGCAATACGGTAATTTCTTATAAAACGCATACCCAGATCGAAATCCAGCTTCGCTATCACTCACGGACTATGGCGAGCAGGATGGGAGGCCCCGGGCACACACACCGGGGCCTTTCGTTTTTCCAACCATCCTAATCGATTCAAACCGGCAGAGCCGTGGTTTGCAAAACCGTACGCAGTGCAAAGCTTGACTGCATTTTCGCCACGCCGGGCAGACGTGTGAGATACTGTCGGTGAATGCGCGCGAAATCCTCAGTATCTTCTGTCACGAGCTTGAGGATATAGTCCGCCGTTCCCGCAGTGAGGTGACATTCAAGCACATCTGGAATCCGCTTAACGGCCTGCTCAAAAGCCTCCAGGATTTCTTCGGCTTGTGTGGTCAGAGTGATCTCAACAAAGACAGTTGTCGGCACACCCATTTTTCGCCGGTTCAGAAGCGCCACATACCCTTTGATGTATCCATCTGCCTCAAGCCGCTGAACACGCCTGTGGCAGGCCGAAGCCGAAAGGCTAACAGCTTCGGCAAGCTCAGCATTTGAGATTCGCCCTTGCTTTTGCAGCACTGATAAAAGACGACGATCCATCGCATCTAAGGACATTATAGGTAGAGCCTTTCGGTATATGAAATTTTACTCGAAGGATATTCGAAAAAAATGACATATGCCGCGTATAATTTCAATCACTTTGCGCGCCAAATGGGAGAAAGTGGAGGGAATGGAGAAGGAGAGCCACAATGAAGATCGGATGCCCAACCGAGATAAAACCCCAGGAATTTCGCGTCGGGATGACGCCCAACGCCGCTCAAGAGGCCGTTGGACACGGACATGACGTTGTGATCCAGGCTGGTGCCGGTAAGGGTGCTGGCTTTGAGGACGCTGATTACACAGCAGCAGGTGCGGCGATTGTAGACACCGCTGAGGAAATCTTTGCCACAGCCGACATGATCGTGAAGGTCAAGGAGCCTCAGGCCGTTGAACGCAAGATGCTGCGCGAAGGTCAGCTTCTGTTCACCTACCTGCATCTCGCGCCTGATCCGGATCAGACTCACGATCTTCTTGCCTCGGGTTGTACCGCCATTGCTTATGAAACGGTCACAGATGACCGCGGTGGCCTGCCGCTTCTGGCGCCCATGTCTGAAGTCGCTGGACGTCTGGCGCCACAGGTCGGCGCCTGGACCCTGCAAAAGGCCAATGGCGGACGCGGTGTTCTGATGGGCGGCGTGCCCGGTGTAGGACCAGCCCGCGTGCTCGTGATCGGCGGAGGTGTGGTTGGCACGCATGCAGCCAAAATCGCGGCCGGGATGGGGGCGGAAGTCACCGTACTGGACCGCTCACTGCCGCGCCTGCGCTATCTTGATGATGTCTTTGGCAATCAGTTCCGCACTGGCTATTCCTCTGCCGGTCTGCTGGCCGAGCATTTGGGTCAGGCCGACATGGTCATTGGCGCGGTTCTCATCCCCGGTGCAGAAGCCCCCAAACTTGTACGCCGTGCGCAATTCGCTGATATGAAACCAGGCTCAGTGCTGGTGGATGTGGCGATTGACCAGGGCGGATGCTTTGAGACGTCGAAAGCCACCACACATGCTGACCCAATCTATGACGTGGATGGCATCATGCATTACTGCGTGGCCAACATGCCTGGCGCTGTGGCACGCACATCGACTATTGCGCTTGGCAACGCCACGATGCCCTTCATGCTGGCCCTTGCCGATAAGGGCTGGAAACAGGCCTGCGCCGATGATGCGCACCTGTTGAGCGGCCTGAATGTGCATGCGGGTCAGTTGACCTATTATGCCGTTGGCAAAGCACTCGGCATTGATGTGGTGTCGCCGCAATTGGTGGTGAAGGGATAAGCCCTCTTAGCGCTCAATATTCGCCCCGCCCTCCTCAGTGCGTTTGGCGATGAAGGCGTCTATGGCTTCCAGGCGAGCCGCGTCCATTGGAGGCGGCTCATGCGCTTTGACTTTGTCGAAGAAAATCTGATTGGCGCGCTGCGTAGCATCAACTGAGCCACGGTCACGGTAATTCTCATAGTTGGACCAATCCGACAATAGCGGGGAATAGAACGCCGTCTCGAAACGGTCCAACGTATGCTGTGTGCCAAAGAAGTGACGGCCGTGGCCAACATCGGCAATGGCCTCCAACCCGAGCGTCGCCTCGGTCACTTCCAACGGTTTGAACAGCTCTGCAAACATTTGCAGGACCTCGACATCGATAATGAATTTCTCAGCCGATATGGTCAGCCCGCCTTCCAGCCATCCTGCGCCATGCAGGATCAGGTTCGCGCCGCCCATGAGCGCGCCCCAGAGTGACATCTGGCTTTCATAGGCCGCCTGCGCGTCCGGTGCATTCGACGCGGTGGGGGCAGAGGACCTCAAAGGAAGGTTATAGCGGCGGGCAAGCTGACCTGAGGCAAAGGCTGCTTTGACATATTCCGGCGCGCCTGCCTTT
>JBCAZO010000240.1:0-4797 GCA_038532975.1 Pseudomonadota bacterium | reverse complement strand
ACATTCCAGGCCTTGTCGCCCACATGACCGTCGCTTGGTGTCACTCCCATGTCCATTTGAGTATCCTCACTTTTGTTCTTGAGGCAGTCTTGGGGCGAAAGTCGGTGTTGGTTTATCCATATTGCGAGTCAAAAAGCTTCAGGCTTGAAATAGCATAGGTTTTGCCTAGGCTATCGCGAATGGGGACGCACGATTACTTGCTCCGATCACACAATGTCCTGCGCACAAACGAGCTCGATGAGGCCCGCGCAGCGGTTTCCGAACGGTATTGTGATCATCGGCTATCGCTTGTGACAGGCCACAAGGCGAGAGTTGTCCATAACCATGTGCGTGGCGCACGTGTCTCGCTTAACGTACTGGAATACGGGGCCGATGTAGCGATCAACCCGGGTGAGTTGCAGGACTTCTATCTGCTGCAATTGCCGCTGGCTGGCTGCGCGGTGGTTCATCACCGGGGCGAAGAGGTGCATGCAAGTTCGGCTCGCGGGACGCTTCTCAATCCAGACAGGCCGACGGAGATGATCTGGAAAAGTGATTGCCGCAAATTGATGGTGCAGATCGATGCGTCCTATCTGCAGAGGGTCGCGCGCGAGGAAATTGGCTCTGATCTTCCTGGTGCTGTCCGCTTCGACCCCAAGGTCGAACTGACAAGCCGTGTCGGGCAGCGGCTATTCGCTGCGTCTTTGGCGGCCGCCCGTATTTTTGACGCCGGTGAGGTGCCCTCTGAGGCACCAGACCTCAATTTGCTCGCGCTCGAGCGGCAACTTGCGGTGTCTATCTTGGAAACACAGCCAAGCAACATATCCCATCTTTTGGCGGCACGCCACGCTTGCTCTTCAACCCATTTGCGCCGCGCGATTGCGTATATTCGGGTTAGCTTTCACAACGACCTTACACTAGACGATATCGCGACGGCGGCGGGGGTTCACCACCGAACATTACAGACCACCTTTCGCGCGCAACTTGGCGTCACACCAATCCAGTTCCTGAGAGACGTACGACTGGACAACGCACGATTTCACCTGTCGCGGCGTCGCAACCGGGCAAGTGTCTCAGACATCGCCTATGATTGCGGCTACAGTCACTTGGGCCGATTTTCGCGGGACTTTCGCGTACGTTTCGGGCACCCACCCAGCGAAACGGTCTAAGCGGTCGAAGCTGCAGCATGACGGGCGCGAGATGAGCATGCCTTTTTGACCGTGCATGGGCCGCGTCAGCGCTGGCAATTAGAGTGTCGTACATCCCCTGTTGTGTTTTGGACTGTCCCAATTGGCTCAAAGGGTTCACTAGCAGATTGCTGACCGTGATTGCCGGTCTCTCGAGCGACCCAGAGGCCAAAAACCGTCAGGCAAAAGCTTTAAGACCGGTTTGCGCAGGCCCAAGGCCAAGAACGTGAATATCATGGGTGCCTTCATAACTATTGACGGCCTCAACGACCCTGCTGATCGGTTTGTCCTAGGCATAGGTGTTGGCCGTTTCGCGTGTCATCCGCCCGTCTTCCGTCAGCTGCGTTGATCCGGAACGGATCAGCCCAGTCACGCGCGGCAAGCTTTGTCCGGGCATGGGCAGGGGTCATGGCGGACGGTGCAGCATCTTTTAGCATGAGGCTCTCCAAACCTTTTTAGGCTTAAAGCTTCAGGTAAAAAAACTTCAATCTTGAAGCAAAATGCATGCTGGGTCATGTTGGAGAGTAGAATCAAACTGGATAGGGCGAAGCTTCAATGCGAATTGCATGCTTGGGAGGTGGGCCGGCGGGTCTTTACTTCGCCATCTCGATGAAAGTCCGAAATCCTGAGCACGACGTCGTTGTCATCGAACGGAACAAAGCGGTATACCTTTGGCTGGGGTGTGGTTTTGTCGGATGAAACGCTGGAAAACCTCGCAGCGAATGACCCACGTAGTGCGGCCAAGATCAAAGAGAAGTTTGCCTATTGGGATGATATCGCACTGCACTACCAAGGAGAGCGGATCGTATCTTCCGGTCACGGGTTCTGCGGTATTGGTCGCAAAACCCTCCTTATCCTTCTGCAGGAACGGGCCCGAGAACTGGGGATCGAACTGCGGTTCGAGACCGAGATCGAAAGCGCCGAAACTTACCGCGCTGACTACGACATCTTGGTTGCGTCCGACGGCCTGAATTCCAAGACGCGGATACTTTATGCAGACGCCTTCAAGCCAGATATCGACCGGCGCTTGTGCCAGTTTGTCTGGCTAGGCACCCATCAAACCTTTGCGGATGCGTTCACCTTTATCTTCGAGGAAACAGAACACGGTTGGGTCTGGGCACACGCCTATCAATTCGACGACAGCACCGCGACGTTTATCGTGGAATGCGCGCAAGACACGTTCGACGCCTGGGGATTTGGCGAGATGAACCAGGAGCAGTCGATTGCTGTCTGTGAGGAGATTTTCAAAGACCATCTGGGTGGTCACGCACTAATGACGAATGCAAAGCACGTGCGCGGTTCTGCGTGGCTGAGGTTCCCGCGCGTGTTGTGTCAAAAATGGAGCCACGGCAACGTCGTACTGTTGGGGGATGCGGCGGCGACGGCTCATTTCTCGATAGGCTCTGGAACAAAGCTTGCGTTGGAAAGCGCCGTGGCGTTGGCCGATCTTCTGCACACAGAGTCCGATATCGATACGGCTTTTGCCCGCTACGAAGACGAGAGACGCCTTGAGGTTCTGCGCCTGCAATCCGCCGCGCGCAACTCGCTTGAGTGGTTTGAAACGGTTGAGCGGTATCTCGGCCTCGACCCTGTGCAGCTGAATTACTCGATGCTGACCCGCAGCCAGCGGATCAGCCATGAAAACCTGCGCGAGCGGGACAAAGACTGGCTGGAAGGGGCGGAGCGATGGTTCATGACCCAAAGTGGTTGTGGTGAGAACCTTCCGCTTCGCGCGCCGATGTTTGCGCCATTCAAGCTGCGTGAGATGGAGCTGAAGAACCGCATCGTTGTCTCCCCCATGGCCCAGTACAAGGCGGTGAATGGATCCCCGACGGACTGGCATCTGATCCACTACGGCGAGCGGGCCAAGGGCGGTGCCGGGCTGGTATATACCGAGATGACCTGTGTCAGTTCCGAGGGTCGGATCACGCAAGGATGCCCCGGGCTCTATGCCCCGGAACATGAAATCGCCTGGTGCCGTCTGGTAGATTTTGTCCACGCACACACCGACGCAAAGTTGTGCTGTCAGATCGGTCATTCCGGGCGCAAGGGGTCGACACAACTGGGTTGGGAGCGGATGGATGCACCTCTACCAACGGACAACTGGGACTTGCTAAGCGCATCTGCCGTGCCTTGGTCGACCGAGAACGCGGTTCCCCGTGAAATCACGCGCCCGGAAATGGACGAGGTCAAAGCGCAATTCGTGGCGTCGACCAAAATGGCGGCTCGTGCCGGGTTCGACATGATCGAACTCCATGCGGCGCATGGCTATTTGATTTCCTCCTTTCTATCGCCTGTCTCAAACATCCGCAGGGATGAGTATGGCGGGTCACTCGAGAACCGACTGCGATGGCCGCTTGAGGTCTTTGCCGCGATGCGCGCTGTCTGGCCGACGGAAAAACCGATGTCGGTGCGTATCTCGGCCAATGATTGGGTTGGAGATGCTGGGGTCACACCTGAGGATGCCGTCGCCATCTCACGCGCCTTCTGGGAAGCCGGGGCTGATTTGATCGACGTTTCGGCAGGTCAAACGACAGTCGAGGCCAAGCCCGTCTATGGCCGCATGTTCCAGACGCCGTTCTCCGACCGGATCCGGAACGAGGCAGGTATCCGAACGATGGCAGTCGGCAATATCTACGAAGCGGACCACGCAAATTCCATTCTTATGGCTGGCCGTGCCGATCTGGTTGCAGTGGGCCGCCCACACCTGGCTGATCCCTACTGGACGCTGCGGGAAGCCACAAAGATCGGGGACCGCAAGGCACCCGACTGGCCGCTGCCGTATCTTGCTGGTCGCGATCAGGCTTGGCGGTTGGCAGACCGTGACGCAGAGATGATGCGGGCATGAAACGGGCTGTGGTTACCGGTGGCGGCACAGGAATTGGACAAGCGATTGCCCATGCCTTTGACGACGCCGGATATGCCGTAACGATTGCCGGTCGTCGCCCCGCGCCGTTGGACGCGGCGGCGAAAGGGCGGAACATCACGGCGCGCATCTGTGATGTGACGGACGAGGCCTCAGTCGAAGCGCTGTTCGACCAGAGCTATGACATTGTCATCGCGAACGCCGGCGCCGGAACACCGTCAACGGTTGCCGACATGCCCTTGGATCTCTGGTCGTCGACGTTAGCCGCGAACCTAACCGGCACATTCCTGACCTTTCGCGCCGCTCTGGGCAGCATGACCGGCGGTGGAAGGCTAATCGCCATCGCCTCAACAGCATCGCTGCAAGGGGGCAAAAACATCGCGGCGTACTCAGCCGCCAAGCATGGAGTTTTGGGACTTGTCCGCAGCCTTGCCAAAGAAATCGCCAAAGACGGCTTGACCTGCAATGCAATCTGCCCGGGCTTTGTCGACACTGACATGGCGGAGGCGGCGATCACAGGCATCATGAAGCGCTTCGAAGTTGACCGTGAACGCGCGGAGAAGATGGTCGTGTCGGGCAACCCGATGGGCCGATTGATCAACCCGGCCGAGGTCGCAGATGCGGCGCTATGGCTGGCCTCACCCGGCGCATCCTCGGTCAATGGTCACGCGTTGTCAGTCTCTGGAGGGGAAATATGAGCCTTGATCCCACACACCAGCCAGAACCCGGGTCGAAGACACGGCTTCGCCTGTGGCTGCGCCTCCT
>JBCAZO010000239.1:0-4814 GCA_038532975.1 Pseudomonadota bacterium | reverse complement strand
TACCCCGCCTGTCTGAGGCTCACCTGAGTCGTTCGGACATGTTTGATGCGGCATATCCCTTGTTTTCTTCGGTTTGGGACCCGCCGCAAAGAACAGTACAGAACAAGATATGACGACCTGAACTCTGGCGGGCGCACCGGTTACTCGGACATGGCGGACCCGGAAGAAGACCAAGAGCTCTGAGGGCGCGCATCACTTTGCGGGACCAACCGCAAGCATATAGGAGTTAAAGCGATGGATCTTATCGCTCAGATCGAGGCGGAACAGATTGCCGCCCTTGGGAAGGACATTCCCGATTTCAAAGCCGGCGACACCGTGCGCGTTGGCTTCAAGGTGACCGAAGGCACCCGCAGCCGTGTGCAGAACTTTGAAGGCGTCTGCATCAGCCGCAAAAACGGCGACGGCATTGCCGGTTCGTTCACCGTTCGCAAGATTTCCTTTGGCGAAGGCGTGGAACGTGTGTTCCCGCTCTATTCGACCAATATCGACAGCATCACCGTTGTCCGCCGTGGTCGCGTGCGTCGCGCGAAACTTTACTATCTGCGCCAGCGCCGCGGCAAATCGGCCCGGATCGCAGAAGACACCACCTACAAGCCAAAGGCCGACGCCTCGGCGTAAGGAGCGTGAAAGACATGAAAAAAGATCTGCACCCCGATTATCACATCATCGACGTCAAAATGACCGATGGCACCATCGTGCAAATGCGCTCGACCTACGGCAATGAGGGCGACACGCTCTCGCTCGACGTGGACCCATCGGTGCACCCCGCCTGGACCGGCGGCGGCGCGCGCCTCACAGACGCTGGCGGTCGTGTGTCGAAGTTCAAGAACAAATACGCAGGGCTGGGCTTCTAAGCCAACGTACTCTTACGGGTTTGAAACGCCGCTCCCTCGGGGCGGCGTTTTTTGTAGGGGGTGGGTGGGGTAGCAACCCATCAACCGCGCCCGCACTCACAACGAATTCTCACCTGTAATCCCGCCACGGACAAAGAGGCAGGATCACAGGTGTTGCACCTTAGAGGCAATACTTACGTCGCGATCACACCGCCGTCTGCCTTTGTCACGACAACAACGGACGGTCTGGGTGGCATCGCGTCATCAAAGTCGGGCCAGCGTGTTGCAGGGTCTTCAAACGTCGAGTCACGTTCAAATCCCGCAAAATCCTTGGTGCCGTCTGTGCCTGGATGCTGGACGGCAAGGAATAGCGCCTTACTGCTGTCCGCAAAATAAGGACCACACAATTCTCCGCCGACAGGGCAGCGGAAAAAAAGCTTCGAGTGCCCCCGCAATCCGCCTTCGGTTTCTAATGAATAGAGCCCGTCTGACTTGCCAGTTTTGCCCCAGTTTGAGCCTTGGTCCGTCGATATCCAAAGGCGTCCCGAATTGTCGAACGCGCAATTATCAGGCGATCCAAACCAGCCGTTTTCCGATGTTTCCGGGTTCCACATAGCACCCACTTCATCAATGGACGGATCACCGCATAGTACCAAGATAGACCACGTGCCGAATTGAGCGGAATGGTTCCCACCTTCCTCTGAAATCTCGATGATATGACCAAAGCTGCTTTCGGGGCGCGGGTTGGCGGCATCTGTCTGGCCAACTTCTCTTTTCGAGTTATTGGTCAGCATCACATATGCTTTGCCATCTCCGCGCGGTTGAGCATCTTCGGGTCGATCCATCGGCGTGGCACCCAGCAAGTCTGCTGCAAGTCGAGTGTCGATCGCAACATCTGCCTGGCTGGCAAAACCGTTTCCTGGAGTGAGCGGTCCCTCACCTTGGACAAGCGGCAGCCAATGTATGGTGCCGTTGTCGTCAAACCGGGCGACATACAGCGTGCCTTCAGACAAAAGCGGCGAGCCAAAGTGGCTGTTCTCTTCCGTGACTGGGTCGGTCGAGACCCATTTGTATAAATAGTCAAATCGGTTGTCGTCGCCTGAGTAGATCACCAAGCGACCGTCTGACGCGATGATAGTCTCAGCGCCTTCGTGACGAAACCGGCCCAACGCCGTATGTTTGATGGGTGTCGCGTCGGGGTTCATTGGATCGACCTCGACGATGTAACCAAATCGATTAGACTCGTTTGGTTCTTTGTCGATATTGAACCGG
The DNA here is from genome assembly GCA_038532975.1 of Pseudomonadota bacterium. Lineage (GTDB taxonomy): Bacteria > Pseudomonadota > Alphaproteobacteria > Rhodobacterales > Rhodobacteraceae > Roseovarius. The sequence goes on along the minus strand of JBCAZO010000239.1, from coordinate 2,709 downwards.
TCGTAAAAGCGACCCCAAGCGTACCACATGCCAGGCACACCATAGCGCTTCATGCTCTTCGCTTCGGCCTGGTCTGAGAGATCCACATTGCCTTCTTCGTCAACATTCTCAGACCAGAAATATCCGTGGAAGTTCTCTTCTGCGAGCAGGTAGGTCCCCCAGGGCGTGAGACCTCCGGCGCAATTGTTGATCGTACCCAATACCGTCATGCCAGCCGCATCTTCTGAGGTTCTCATCCGTGGATGACCGGCAGCGGGACCGTCAAAGGTCATCGGTGTGTTGGCCGTAATTCTGCGGTTCTTGGGATTGTTCCGATTAACCTCCCACTTACCTTCAGCAGTCTTGACGATCTCAAAGACAGACCCCCCGTGTGCTGCCATTTCGATGTCAACAAGTGTCTTGGTCATGCCACGAAAACCATCCTTGTCCTGACGGCCGAGGCCAGGAAACATAACCTCTTCATTGGTATATTCGTGATTCACGCAAAGCATGCCGCGACCAGATTCAATCTCGACAAACCCGACATAGTCGTTGTTGTAACCAAACTGTTTCGATTGGGCCTCGGCGGTTTGGTTCATGACGTCGAATTCCGGAGCATCAGATGTAATCGGATCGCCCCACCGCACAAGGATGTCGGCATTATAACCCTCTGCGATATGGTGATTGACATCATTTCCCCAGGTAAGTTCATCAAATGCATACCGGCTTTCGACCGCCACAGCAGCCTGAGCCAACTTTGGGGCAGTGATGGCTGTGCTCCCAAAAAGTGCCGTTGTCGCCGCCACGCCGAGCGAACCACGCAGGAAGTCGCGACGCCCATAACGGCGCTGGATGATATCGCCGATCGTATTTTGCAGATTTGGGTTTGTCGGAATATCGTCGAAAGCTTCAAAAGCTTCGGCTTTGTTCCCGTGGTTTTGGCTTTGAATAATACTCTGACGGTTCATTCTACGGCTCCCTTTCGCAAAAGTAGCGTTCGTGTAAAGCCGAAGCATTTCAGTTTCACAGACATTACTTGAATGTTTTGTAAAACCTGTGAACTCCGCATCAGAAATGAGTAGCCCCTCGCGAATTGTGCACAGAATTTAACGGCAGATCCGTCAACACCCCCATGGCGCAAATGCAATAAGTTGCGCGCAATTCCCATATCGCGCTTCACGGACAGCATCGCGCACCATATAGTCGCGCCAAACACCTGCCGAGCAGCATAGCAGGACAAGAGGGACAGGCATGGCGCATATTATCGTCGTCGGGAATGAAAAAGGCGGGGCGGGCAAGTCCACTGTCTCAATGCATGTGGCCACAGCCTTGGCCCGTATGGGGCACAAGATTAGCGCGCTTGACCTTGATTTGCGACAGAAAACCTTTGGCCGCTATGCGCTCAACCGGGCCAAATTTCTGAAGGCTGAGGGCCTTTCGCTGCCAAGCCCTGTCTACAAGGATTTGCCTGAAATTGACCCCGCCCAGCTGCGCGCCGGCGAAAATGTCTATGACAGGCGCTTGTCAGTGGCTGTGGCCGAGCTTGAAAGCGACAATGATTTCATCATGATCGACTGCCCCGGCTCACATACCCGGCTGAGCCAGGTCGCGCATTCGCTGGCCGATACGCTGGTCACGCCCCTGAACGACAGTTTCATCGATTTTGACCTTTTGGCGCATATCGATACCGATGGTCAGAAAATTCTTGGTCCTTCCGTCTATTCGGAAATGGTCTGGAACGCACGGCAGCTCCGGTCGCAAGCCGGATTAAAGCCTATCGACTGGATCGTGCTGCGCAACCGGCTGGGCGCGCAACAGATGGTCAACAAGGAAAAGATGGGCGCAGCGCTCGACAATCTGGCCAAACGCATCGGGTTCCGCACAGCACCGGGGTTCAACGAGCGGGTCATCTTCCGCGAGCTCTTTCCAAGGGGTCTGACACTTCTGGACCTCAAGGATATTGGGGTCAAACAGCTCAATATCTCCAATGTCGCCGCCCGGCAGGAATTGCGCGACCTGATGAAGGCACTGAACTTGCCTGGTGTGACGGTCGACTTCTGAGGTCCAGGACCACACATTCCGCGAATCCCCGGTTTCGTGTATCCTTCCGATGTTTTCGAGGGAGGAAACCATGCCAAAAATCGAAGGGGGGTGTCTGTGTGGCGCTGTGCGCTACAGCTCGGATGCCGAACCGGTGATGCAGGCCGTGTGCCATTGCAAAACCTGTCAGAAGATCAGCGGATCGACCTATTCTTTCAACGTGGCCGTGCCGGAAGACAGCCTGAAGGTTGAAGGCGAAGTGGCCGCCTATGAGGACCATAGCGGCTCAAGCGGAGGGCCGATGTATCGCCGCTTCTGTCCCAAATGCGGCAGTTCGCTTTATGGAGGCGGGCCGCTTTACGGCCCGCTCTTGTTCATCAAAGCGGGCACGCTTGATGATGCGAGCTGGGTGTCACCAGAGGTACATATCTGGACCGAAGAAAAACTGCCATGGACCCAGATTCCCGAAGGTGCAACTTCATCGGCGCAAAATCCCGGCTGAGATAAACCTTCTTAGCAGTATCTTTTCTTGAACGCATCGCGATGGCCGCAATGCGCCTTGGATGTACGGCGCTATTGCGCTTGTCTTCCGTCTCACATCCTCCTACGTTGCGAACTACCTCGGGGTGTCTTGGGCCGTTCCCAAGACTGAGATGCACATCGCGAACCCGTTGAACCTGAACCGGCTAG
>JBCAZO010000238.1:0-4851 GCA_038532975.1 Pseudomonadota bacterium | reverse complement strand
GGCGCGCTCTATATCGATGCCGATACGTGTTGCCCCTGCATCAATGGCATTCTCGACCAGTTCCTTGACAGCCGAGGCCGGGCGCTCAACCACCTCACCCGCCGCGATCCGGTTGATCGCGCTTTCGTCAAGCTGACGGATAACGGGGCGACTATCGCCTATATTGGGGTTTGGAGCGACCATACATCGAAATCTAGCATGATCACCAACGATTCTGCCAGAAGTGATCGAGCCCTATTGCTGGCGCATCGCCGCTTGGTACCAGGCGACGATCTGCGCCCGTTCGCCCGGCTCCATATAGCTCAGATTGGCGGGGGGCATCGCGTGGCTCAGTCCGGCCTGAAGATATATTTCACGAGCGCTGCGAGCGATATCGGCTTGGGTCTCAAGCACCACTCCCTTGGGCGCCCAAAGCAGGCCGTCCCAGGTGGGTTCGGCAGCGTGACACATGCTGCACCGCCCAAGCACGATATCATGGACCGCTTCGAAACCATCGGTCGATGTGAACTTGCTCCCGCTGGTAATCTCTTCGTTCTGGTCTTGCGCCATTGGTGCCGTGCTCAGCCACATGATCGCGATAAAGATCAGGGCGGTGGCGGCCCATGTCCAATGCGGATGGCCCTTGCGGGCGTGCACGGTGTTGAACCAGTGCCGGATCGTCACGCCCATCAGAAAGACAAGGCTGCCGATGAGCCACGCATACTCCGTTCCGAATGACAGGGGATAGTGATTGCTGAGCATCAGGAAGATGACGGGCAACGTGAGATAGTTGTTGTGCGTTGAACGCTGTTTGGCAATCTTGCCGTACTTCGCATCTGGCGTCCGCCCGGCAATCAGATCTGCGACGACGATCCGCTGGTTCGGTATGATGATGTGAGCAACATTCGCCGTCATGATGGTGGCGGTGAAGGCGCCAAGATGCAAAAGCGCGCCACGGCCGGTGAAGACGGAAGAGTAGAAATAGGCCATCGCGACGAGAACCGCGAACAGGATGATCATCAGTGTGGTGCTGTCCTCACCTAAAGGGCTTTTGCAGAGCTGGTCGTAGACAACCCATCCAAGAGCCAAAGACAGAATGGAAATGCCGATGGCCTGCCAGCGGTCAAGGTCCAAAACCTCGGGGTCGATGAGATAGAACTCCGCGCCGAGATAGTAGACCAACGCGAGCAGGGCAAAGCCGCTCAGCCACGTCGCATAGCTTTCCCATTTGAACCAGACAAGATCGTCCGGCATCTGTTCGGGGGCGACTAGGTATTTCTGAATGTGGTAAAATCCGCCGCCGTGGACCTGCCATTGCTCACCATCTGCACCAGAGCTCAGTGCGCGGTCGCGGTGCAAACCAAGATCGAGCGCTATGAAATAGAATGACGACCCGATCCAGGCGATACCGGTGATGACGTGGAGCCACCGGACGGCAAACTCAATCCATGCGCCAAAGGCGGCGAGGTCGTACATTCGCGGCTTCCTCTTTTTGGGGTCACGCTATAGCCGCACAGAACCGGGGAAAAGGTGATATGCGGACGCAACCAACCCCTTCGGCGGCTTTTGCTTTCACTTTGAAGAATACGGTTAGGCCGCCTGCAGGCCGGCCTCAAGACCACTGAGCACACGGGCAACCTCATCCCCGGTGACGATCAAGGGTGGCGACATCATGATGTTGTTCGTGCCCAGCCGAACCATCACACCAGCCTCATATGCTGCTTTGTGGATACGCTTCATTGTGTCGTTATCCATGGGCGTCTTGCTGGACTGATCCGAGACAATTTCGACACCCGTCATAAGGCCATGACCGCCGCGGACGTCGCCGATGATATCAAAGCGATCTGCGAGTTCCGTCACGCCTTCAAAAAGTTGAGTGCCTCGGGCCGCTGCGTTGGTTTTGGTATCCAGCCGAAGCGTCTCTTCAAGGCACGCAACCAAAGCCGCCGAACCAACGGGATGTGCGGAGTACGTATAGCCGTGGAATACCGCCGCATCGGGCCCCGCCGTCTCGAACACGTCCGCCACGGCATCACTGACCAGCGCGGCCCCAACAGGGAAATAGGCCGAGGTGATGCCCTTAGCGCAGCACATCATATCCGGCTTGACACCCCAGTGGCGCGATCCCGACCAGTCGCCCGTGCGACCGAAACCGGTAATGACTTCATCAGCGATGAACAGGATGCCATGGCGATCGCAGATCTCGCGCAACAGCCCCATAAGACTAGCGTCGGGCACGATCACTCCACCGGCTCCCTGAATGGGCTCCATGATGAAGGCCGCGATCGAACCGGCACCCTGGAATGCAACCTCGTCATCCATCGCCTGCGCGATGAGTTGAGCGAGCTTTGCGGGGTCAGTTTCGTTAAAGGGATTGCGGTAGGTGTACGGACTTGGGAGGTGGAAACACCCTGGCATCAACGGTTCATAGTTCACACGGAACCGGTTGTTCCCATTCACCGAGGCGCCGCCAAAATGCGTGCCGTGATACCCCTTCTTAAGGCTCAGGAACTTGGTACGGCCGGGCTCGCCGCGCAACCGGTGATACTGCCGGGCCAGCCGCAGGCAAGTCTCAACGCTGTCCGATCCGCCAGAGGTGAAGAACACCCGGGCCATCCCGTCCTCTGCAAAGAATTCGCGAACGGCATAAGACGCCTCGATCGCCATGGGATTCGTTGTACCGGCAAAAGCCGAGTAATAAGGCAACTCATAGAGCTGGCGGGCAATCGCCTCTTTCACCGCCTCGTTAGAATAGCCAAGATTTGCACACCAAAGGCCGCCAACGGCGTCGACGGTTTGATGCCCGTCGATATCCTCGATGATCGATCCTTCGGCCTTGGTAATGATGGTTGGCGCATGCTGTTTTGCCTCACCCGGATGGCCCATCGGGTGCCACAGATGTTTGGCGTTGTTTGCGCGCAGAAAGTTGTCGTCTTTCATCGTGGCCTCCGTCCGTTTGCGTCAGGAGGCCACGAATTGGCTTAACTGGCAAGCCGCCTTGATCAGACTTCTTCCGGAAGAACGAGGTTCAACCCGATTGCCAGAATTGCCGTCGGCGCCACTGCTGACGTCATCAACGTTTTCCAGACGCCCGGGACATACTGCACCGCTGTCGGAACAAGATTGAGGCCCAGACCGACGGCAAGCGAAACGGCTATGATAACCATGTTCCGTCTGTTTAGCTTTACCTCGCTCAACATGTTGAGACCGGCAGCGGCGACCATACCGAACATGACGATCACGCCGCCGCCCAATACCGGGAGTGGCATCGACGCGATAATGGCCCCGACCTTGGGAACCAGACCGCACAGGATCAGGAATAACGCCCCGATTGTTACGACATGCCGGCTCATGATCCCGGTCATACCGACGATCCCCACGTTCTGGCTGAATGACGTATTGGGCAACCCGCCAAAAACACCTGCCACAGCCGTACCCAACCCGTCGGCATAGGTGGCGCCTGCGATTTCACGATCTGTTGCCTGTCGACCTGCGCCCGCCTTTGCCGTGGCTGATGTGTCGCCCACGGTTTCGATGGCCGAGACGATGCTGACCAGTGTCACCGCAAAAACAGCGCCCAAGCTGAACTCAAACCCGTAAGGCAGCGGCTGGATCGACGTGACCCACGCCGCGTTCGCCACGGGCGCAAAGCTGACCATGCCGAAGGCGAAAGCAACCACATAGCCGACAATCAGACCGATAAGAATCGCAGCGTTGCTGGCAATGCCCTTGGTGTAGAATTTGAAGGCCAGCGCCACGATCACGACCGAAAGCGCGACGGTCCAGTGCATCAGGGAGCCAAAGCTTTCGGCCTCCATCTGAAACTTGGCCGCGCCGCCTGCGGCATACTTGATCGCAACCGGGATTAGATAAAGCCCGATGGCAAGGATCACGAGACCCGTCACCAACGGAGGGAAAAGCCACCGCAGATGCTGGATGACCGCACCAAGGCAGAAGTGAACGACGCCGCCAATGATGCATGCGCTCAGCGCCACGCTTAGCCCCTGCGTTGCCGCGATGCCCGCCAGAACACCAACAAAGGCAAAGCTGGTGCCCTGCATAATTGGCAGACGTGCGCCAATGGGACCAAGCCCAATCGTCTGGAACAGCGTCGCAACTCCCGCAAAAAGCATCGCCATCTGGATCAGATACACTTGCTCCGGCCCGCCAAATGCGAGCCCCGCCGCGCCCGCAACGATGATCGATGGTGTCACGTTCGACGCGAACATCGCTAGCACATGTTGCAGCCCCAAAGGCACTGCCTGCTCCAACGGAGGCGTTAGATTTGGGTCGGAATAGGCCGAACTTGCGGAGATCTCAGTCATGTTTTCAGTCCCTGTTACGCCGTCTTTTTGCGGCTGGAGGGGACTATGGGACTACTAAATATGGCGGATCAAGAAAAAACTCGTCGAGATTTGGCGATGTGCCGATCCGGTCCACCACTGCAAACAAACCGGGCAGGTGCAGCGGGGTGAGGACACCGTGCCAGGTTCCGCAATGAAAATTGATACCTTGACCGGGCGCAGTCAGAAAGGCCTCGGGCTCGCCCGGCCGCCCATCTTGATCCGGTGCGACGGTGACGAGAAAGGGGTTCTGGGTCATCGGAATAAACGCTTGGCTGCCTTCCGGATGCCGTTCAAGCAGGTCGAGTTGATAAGGCAGGTTTCGTACCTCGGCGTCAAAGATGCTGATACCGGGCAATCCGCCAAAAAACTCCAAGCGGGCGCGATCGTGATACCGCCCGCATTTGCCCGCATTGATGATCCGATCCGGGTTACCCGATGCCTCGATAACGTCACCATAGGGCGCAAAGGCTTCCGCCGTCAGTGATTGGCAGACGATCTCTTTCATAACAGGGCATGCCGGTTTACG
>JBCAZO010000237.1:0-4861 GCA_038532975.1 Pseudomonadota bacterium | reverse complement strand
CGGCGCTGAAAAGCGGCGCGGATCCGTGATTTCCGGCGCAATCCCAGCCGCTTCTATGGCTTCCTTCAGCTTGATCTCCGCATTTGGTGTCACGATCAGACGCAGTTTTTCCCGGCGCGGATTCAGCAGCGCATCCCGCACCGCGTGCAGCCCAAACAGCCACACGGTTTGCTCTGCGGCCGCCTTCTTGACCTGCTCTTTTTCGACAACCCAACGAGGTTTCTTTGACGCCATCTATGCGCTCCTTTCACGCTGGCGGACAATGGGCTGGCGCGGGCAGTGCTGCAAGCTATTTTCGGGTTGACGGGCCAAGGCCCCGCTTCTAAATACGCCTGCACGCCTGAGGCTTTGGCCCCGGGTCAGTGGGCGACAGGCCGCAAGGTGTGGCAGGGGACTGTAACTCCCTCGCGGAGACGCACGCTAGGTTCGATTCCTAGGTCGCCCACCATTTCTTTTCAAACCATAGACTTAGACTGCACTTGCCGCAGGTCGGCCACAAAGGTGGGACAAATCGTGCGCATCGCTGCCTATCTCTACACGTCTAGACGAGTTTCGCTCCGACACGTTCTCATGAATATGGTCGTTCTGTCTGGGCATTAAGTGCAAACTCGGTCATCGTTGGCCAGCTACTTCGTATGGCTTCGCGATGCTATGCTGGTTCGCAAGGTAGGGACTTTAAAGTTATGGATTTCTTTTATGCCTAAGTATGCTTTTGACCAAAGACCGAACACAGTAATCGAGTATGAAAACGAGGCTATTGCGGAGCAAATAAAAACCGGCCCCTATTCATGCATTATCGGGCCGAACAACACCGGGAAATCGTTTCTATTGAAAAGCTTAGTGTTGGATTTGGGTGAGACGGCCAACTACTTGGGACCCGCGAGATATAACAATTTCAACTCGCTATCTCCATATGCGCCCAACCCATCCCGTCGATCCAAATGGTGGCGGGCTTTTCGTCAACAATTTAAAACTGAAAACCAAAATATTGATAACTCGCCTTTCAATATCCAACAGGCAATAGCCGAGCTAAGCGATGAGCGCCGTAACAGGCTCTTTGAAATCGTAAAGGAGTTGTTGGGGGTCGAACTAAGCCTAGAATTATCGCATCCGCAAAACGAAATGTCTCAAAGATATATCTCTAGCGATGGACACAATTTTTCATATTCAAGTTCGGGGACGCGACTGGTGGTATCGATCATCACAAGTCTTCTTGATGAAGAATTTACTCATTTCTTGATTGATGAACCAGAGTTGGGCGTTAGTCCAAAAGCTCAAGGCCAACTGGCAGACTTTCTACTGGATGGTAAAAATCGGGCGAAGTATTTTCCTCACGCGACTAACATTGTTTTCGCGACCCACTCTTCCTTGTTCCTAGATCGGAAAAACATCTCAAACAATTTCATAATCCAGAAATCTGAGGACACAGTTCGCGTTACCAAACTAGAGACCTTAGCCGATTTCAATCAGGTCCACTTTTTCCTTTTGGGCAACAGGCTAGAAAGCTTATTTCTGCCTTCCGTGATCTTGTTTGTAGAGGGTCCTACAGAAGAGAAATACCTGAACCGCGTCCTTCAAACCAAGTACCCCGAACTCAGCGCAAGCATCATAAATGCCACTAACGACACTGAGATGAAACGCTATGCACATATGATGTCGCAGATTTTTCCAGATATTCAGCGTAGCCCATACAACGGACGAATAGTGCCCATTCTTGATTCTGTTCACGGGAGAGGCATCACAGACGCGCTTCGAAAAAAGGGAGTTTCTGAAGATCGAATTATCACCTGGTCAAAGAACGGCATTGAGCACTTCTATCCAGAATCTATCATGAGAGAGATTTTCGGCGGCTATGGACCGATGTCGATCCTAGGCGATGACGTCACCATGTGCGGCATCACGATACGAAAGATGGACTTGGTTGATCTAGTTGTGTCTAAGATCAATGATGCAACCGAGTATCCAGACGAGTTCAGTCGGAAATTATTCACTATTTTGGATGCTCTTTGAGAAAGTTGGCTGTGCTTTATGCAACAGCCTATTTTGGGCCTTCTATACTGCAAACCGCTCCACTGCCTCCCTGGACTGCTCCACGGTATATCCCTCTTTCGCATAGACTTGGTGCGTCACTCCTTGGCGTTCATGTCCTACGAGGAACTGCATTGGGCAAAGCAGCTTGACAGGTGGGCCACAAGTGAGCCACTCAGGTGGGACAAATTGCAAAGCGCCCTAAACGCGGTTGCAGCAGTTTCAATGGTTTATCGGACAGGCGGACGATCCTAGGTCGCCCACCAACAGTCCTTCCCAATCCGTGAAATCGATTGTTATTGGTTCACTCTCAGCGTGGCTCAATTTGTAGCTGCTCACAAATCTTGCGTGATTGCAAGAAGTTCGCTACACTATGTAGCTAATAATAAACAAAAACGGCACCGAGCAGGTCCATGCAATATATCTTTCATCTGGGTGTACACCAGACGGCGACGCCGTATGTGCAGCAGACGCTTACCCACAATCTTGAAGCGCTACGTGCGCAAGGCGTGTTTTATGTCAATGCAGAGATGCCAAAGGCCGTGGTTCGCCATCGCCGCGTTGTGTATCGGCTGTCTCACCCCGAAAAACCGACACCCGAGATCGAGGCCCTGGTTGGCACAAACCAAGCCGTAGCAAACGCTGCGCGGACTGCCGGGGCCAGGAAAGTCCTGTTTTCAAACGACTATGGCCTAGGGCCTGCAATGCATGAAGCCTTGGCTATGGGGCTGGAAAATCCTGCATTCTATGCTCGGGCGCATACTTGTTTTCGCCACATCGTCCGCGGCTTTCCCCTGCGCAAAAGCCGTGTTCTGATTTATTCGCGCAACCCCGAAACCTATCTCGCCAGTCTCTACTCCGAGGCCATTCGGCTGGGGCTGACAAATCTGGATATCGACGGGTTTTGCCGTGCTGTCGCCTTCGACTCGGTTGATTTTGATGGGCTGCGTGAACGTTTGTCAGCCCTGCATACGGATTTGAATGTCACAATGCGGGCGTATGAGCGCATCCGATTGGGCGCAGAGACTTATATGCGCACCTTCCTGAGAGACCTCGGTGTTCAGGCGCATAGCTTTGTGTTCTTACCTGCCCCAGCAGAGGATACTCTGGATGCCGCCCAGGTAGAGGCCCTGCGCCACATCGCTATGGGATCGCAAAGCACGCGTCCGGCTTTGGTCAAGCAGCTGCGCGAACAGGTGACAAGCCACGCGCCCAACCCATCGGATCGTTTGAGCTTGCCCGATTGGGTAAGCGACCGTCTGCGCGCGCGTGAGCAAACCGAGATAGCGCATTTCGTTAAGATGGCGGCAAATTCGCTTTAACGTTTGTGCTTGGGCTTCCAGGTGTCGAGCCAGCGGCGCACGCGTCCGCGCCCATCGTTCACAGCATCCCCTGCCGCATCAAATCCCGATTCAATGCTGTCGACCATTGGATCAATGCGCTTTGCGCGGAAGCGGCGCCAAAGCCGCCAGGCCCCGAGCACTACCAGTCCAAACAGCACCAGAATGATGATGTTTACCCAAGGCACGCCTTTGGCAGCATCGGGACCTGAGACCGGGCTGACGCCAACTGCATTGGGAAAGATCGACAGGAATTCATTGCGCCAGCCATAATGCTTGATCGCGACCCATTTGGGGGCATCTGCGGTCGATTTCTGATCTGCGGCTTCGGCCTGAAGGTTTGAGGTGTCAAACTTGAAATAGGGCGGCCAGCTCCAACCGGTGTCTTCGTTGCGATAGACCATGGTTGAGCCGTTGGCGCGGACGGTCTGAATGAAAAACACGTCCCGATTGGCCAGCGTGCCGTCATTGCCCACATCCGGGCTTGCCCAGAAGATCGAGTTTTCCCCGAAATCAATCCGCTTTTCATAGGTATCCGTGACGCGCGCAATATCCGTCTGCGGCAGCGTGTAGTGGAAAAACGCCGCCCAGAAGAGCCAGAAGACGACCCAGAAAACCCATTTCACATACACCATACCGTCACCCTCCTAGTGGAAATTGGTGAAATAAATGATCGCCGAGACGATACCGAACGGGACCACGTAAACTCCCCAGATCAGCTTGCGCCGAAGCGAGCCGTCGTATTCCTTCAGCCCCTTTTCAATATAGGCATCCAGATCGCCGGGCCGTCCCTCTTCTTCCCACCATTCCTTCAGCTTGCCGCGCCGAACCGCGCGAGAATAGAACGAAAGGCAAATGTAAATGATGGTACAGACGACAAAGCCGATCACCAAAAGCCGTGCGAGTGCTACCATGTCCGTTACCTCCTGTCCCTGTCCCGAATTCCGTATTGCGCCTTGCGCCTTTGACGCGCCGGGCGACGGCGCACCGCGCCCCAGGGACCCACACGATCCACAACGTCCACAGGTTTGGCTGGCTCCGGCTCTTCCATCGGAGCCTCATGCCCAAAGAGCGCCTCGCGCGTGCCGAGCTTGTCCACTTGGTATTCATTCACCAAAAGATCGACCACGTACTCCTTCTTGGCATCCGGCCAACCGGCGTAGTGTCGGTAAAAAAGTGTCTTATGGCAGATGAAAAGCTGGCGGATGTCTTTCGGGGTCAGCTCGCTCAGAAGCATGTTGACCAGGTCCGCATCCTTATGCTCCGCCGCGCGCAGCGTATAGAAATACGCCGGGTCGTCTGAGCTGATCACGGGCCAGGGCCCGCCATTCTCGGCCCAGTTCAGAAGCGCGTTGAGCGTATGGAATTCGCGCGGCAGGTGGCTGGCGTAACGGCGTGCCAGGCGGCGCATTTCCGGCTGAGAGCGCCCTGCAAGATCAATCCCTTCGCCCGCCAATGCATCGACAAGGATAAAGTCCATCTTCTGGCGCAGG
>JBCAZO010000236.1:0-4866 GCA_038532975.1 Pseudomonadota bacterium | reverse complement strand
CGAAGATATACGCGCAGGCCGTTGGCGCGGAACAGAAAAATCCGAGTGCGGCATCCATTTCGTGGACGGGAAAGCCGTCAGAACAGGAGAAAGAGCATGAGCATTATCGTATCCGACACAGGTTTTGCCAAAGACGACTGGGACGGCGATTTCGCGGCGCTTAATGACGCGCATCCCGGTGTGGCCATCGACCTGGCCTCGTCCAATGATCCTAATGAACTGGCCGGGCGCCTTGATGACACGCCGATGATCCGCGTGGATTTTCCCAACTTTGCCGATGGGCGCGGCTTCACCATTGCGCGGCAGTTGCGGCTGATGGGCTACAAGGGACGTCTCAGGGCGCGGGGCCATGTGATTGCCGACCAATACGCCATGGCGCGGCGGTCCGGCTTTGACGAGATTGAAATCTCCGAGGAGCTTGCCAAACGCCAGCCCGAGGATCAGTGGATGTTTCGGGCCGACTGGCGCGCGCATGACTATCAAAGCCGCCTGCGCGGCTCTTCCGCGAGCGGATTTGCCGCCGAATAAACCCTTCACCTGACTTAAATCAAAGTATACGAGGAGATGCCGGGGTTAAAACGCCCCGGCAAGTGATGCGCATGAATGAGACTGTGAACGTGACCGAAGCCAAGGCTGTCAAAGTCCCCACCCTGCCCGACGCCCAGACCGTGACCGAGGTCAAGCACTGGACGGACCGGCTTTTTTCCTTCCGCACCACGCGGCCTGCATCGCTGCGCTTCCGCTCGGGCGAGTTTGTGATGATCGGCCTGATGCAGACGGATGAGAAGACCGGCAAGGAGAAGCCTCTTCTGCGCGCCTATTCCATCGCCTCGCCCTCCTGGGATGACGAGTTGGAGTTTTATTCGATCAAGGTGCAGGACGGGCCGCTGACCTCGCGCCTGCAACACATCCAGCCGGGCGATCAGATCATCCTGCGCCCCAAGCCTGTGGGCACACTGGTGCATGATGCGCTTCTGCCCGGCAAACGGCTCTGGCTTTTTGCGACCGGCACTGGGTTTGCGCCCTTTGCCTCGCTCCTGCGCGATCCGCAAACCTATGAGGATTATGACGAGGTCATCATCACGCATACCTGCCGTGAGGTGGGCGAACTGACTTATGGGGCGGAGTTGATCGAGAGCATCCGCAACGACGAAATGCTGGCCGAGCTGATCGGCGAAGGCTTCCACGAAAAACTACGCTACTACCCTACCACCACCCGTGAGGAGAGCCCCAAGATGGGCCGCATCACGGATTTGATGCGCTCTGGCGAGGTGTTCAAGGATCTGGGCGTGGTCCCGCTGGCCCCCGAAACAGACCGCGCCATGGTCTGCGGCAACATGGCGTTCAACCTTGAAATCAAGGATATGCTGGAAGAATACGGCCTGCGCGAAGGGGCCAATTCCGACCCAAAGGAATACGTGGTCGAAAAGGCGTTTCTGGATTGAGGTATCAGAGGGTCGTTGTTCACCGCACCCAAGGCACGGATTAAGAGGGGAGCCTCGCCGTGCCAGCGACCTCCCGCTTGTGCGGCTTAGGTGGGATGTCTGCTTCGAGTGCAAATTGTTCGATGTCGCGTTATGCCCGAAGGTCCGGTTTATCGGGAATTGCAAAATCAGGTCGAGGCGAAACCAGCTTTTGCCAAGTTCTATGATTGCTTGTGGAAAGTCGTAATGCAACTCAGCCTATGAGCGAAGGCAGTGAAAGATACGGTGTCGGACAACATGAGAATGGTAATAGTTGTGATCTTCATTTTTGTGCTGTGTTGCTTACTAGCTTACCAGTCACTGATCGCTTGGGACGTTCGTAACGTTCGCGATTCACAAAGGGCTTATGTCAACTTTATCTTTGATGCCGCGACGTTAGATTGCGTTCGCCGCACTTCTATTATTCAAACTGCTGAGGCGCGAGGCTGGCAAATCGAAGATGATCGCCAACCACCTTTCAGGAGTTGGTCACCCGACAACTGGACTAAAGCTGTTCGCGTGTTCATCAAACCTCAACTCAACTTCGCCAAAGAGCCCGGCGTTATGTTCTTCTTTGATGATGAAGACTGCCTGATTGGCGACGAGTGAGGAACGCCAATCTCTTCAGCTGAATGGCGGAAACTCCGTCGGTAACTGTGCTCCGATAGCAGTCGTTTGATTGCCGATGGGAACGTCCGCTTCGTCACGCTAAGCGGACCTCTGACACCAGAATTGCCGATTGAAAACACCGGATAGCTGGTTTGAGTCCACCAAGCACATCTGTTCATCTCACCCAAGGCACGGCTTTGCTCGAACGACCATAAGTCCGCGAGGCGACCTTCCAAAAAGCTGCAAAAGCGGCGCGGTTTTCGGATGACCTAAATAAATTTCGGACCGGACCATGCACCAAAGCACAAGATCCGACCCGAATTTCTTGTTCAACGTCTTATCAGCCGTTTCTTACAGCCCAAGCGCCTCACGAACAGTTTTAAGCGCGCTCTCAAGCAACTCCGGATTGTCCTGCGCCGCCTTCAGGCTTGATTTCAGGCCGGTTTTTTCCAGCGCGCCCAGGTTTGAGCCGTCGATAAACTCTGTCACCTTATCGAGGTCAAATCCATCCACGGTCAGAAGCTCCATGATGTCTGGAGTTCCATCAACCGAAGCTTCTTCGGTGTTGGTGTCCAAAGCAGCCGTCTCTGTGGTTTCGCCAGTGGCTGCATCAGCAGCTTCGTTTACGGTATCAGCCGCTGCATCCGCAGCCTCACTTGCTGAATCTGTCGCAGCATCTGTTGCGGCGTCTGCTGTGTCCGCCGCTTCGCTGGCTGTATCCGCTGCCGCGTCTGCGGCCTCAGATGCTGTGTCTGTCGCGGCGTCTGCAGCCTCTGCCGCAGTATCGGCGGCTGAGTCTGCGGCACCTTCTGCAGCTTCCACAGCCTCATTGGCCGTATCAGCGGCAGTGTCGGCTGCTCCCTCGGCGGCCTCGGTTGTGGTATCCGCCGCTTCTTGCGCAGTATCAGCAGCGGCATCCGCCACCTCACCAGCCGTATCAGCCGCACCTTCGACAAGGTTTTGCGTGCCTTCCACAGCGCCTTCAACAGCTTCTTCTGTTGCTGCGGTAGCGTCGCTTGCGGCTTCTGTTGCGGACTCAACCGCACCTTCTGCTGCCTCAGTGACAGCTTGAGCCGCGTTCTCCACCGCCTCACCCGCAGCATCCGCAGCACTTTCCAGCGCCTCCGGTGCATTCACATTCTCGCTGACGTCGCTTACGATCTCCTGCGGTGACTTGCCGGAAAACAGCATGTACCCCCCGGCAATCACAACAAGTGCCACAAGAACCCAAAGCAGGTTTTTCATAGTTTTCATCCCCTTTAAAAGCAGTTTGTGCGCATCATGCGCAGCTGCGATGTCTGTAGCTGTCAGATGCGCCCGAGCTTGAAAAGGTACAAGGGGAAATTCAGGACCAATCGGCTCAGATCAGCCGATTTTGTTGCTTGAAACACCCCCTGAGCGGCGTTAGGTTGCCACCTCAAGATAAGACGATCAAAAGGACCAAAGCCATAGCCCGCAGACCCCACAACGCGCCCCCTACGCGCGACACCGGACCGCGCATCAACGACCGCATCCGTTCCTCTGAAATTCGCCTCATCGGCGCTGATGGAGAAAATGTAGGGGTTGTGACGCCCGAACGAGCTATGGAGATGGCGGAAGACGCCGGTCTCGATCTGGTTGAGATTTCCCCGAATGCCGAGCCGCCGGTCTGTAAGATCATGGATTACGGCAAATACAAATACGAACAGCAAAAACGCGAATCCGAGGCGCGCAAAAAGCAGAAGGTCATCGAGGTCAAAGAGGTCAAATTCCGGCCCAACACTGACACGCATGACTATGACGTGAAAATGCGCAACGTGTTCCGCTTTCTGGAGAACGGCGACAAGGTCAAGGTCACATTGCGGTTCCGGGGCCGTGAAATGGCCCACCAGGACCTGGGCCGCGACCTTTTAGAGCGTGTAGCCGAGGACATTGAGGGTGTGGGCAAGATCGAAAACATGCCCAAAATGGAAGGCCGCCAGATGATCATGATCATTGGACCTGGCAGCAAGTAACCTTAAGTCTTTGAAGTCAATCTGAAAAAGCGGCCATGTATTATTTGGCTGCTTTTTTTATTGCGAACACTCATTGATTGCATCGTGGTCTTTGCTATCGTTTTAGGAAGCTTCGGAAGACAAACGCCCGCCGGATCACCACTCTCTGGCAAAAAAGCTGCAGCCCAAAAATCAGCTGCAGACGTCTTGCGAAGCAAAGAAGAGACGAACAAACGTCCATAGCGGGGGAACAAAATGGCGCGAGGATTCAAAGCCCTTTGGGCTGGCGCTATATACTGTTTGGCGACAACAGCCAGCGCAGAACGGGCCAGTGACGGTCAGCTCAACCTTTATTACTGGCAAGCGCCGTCGATCTTGAACCCATACCTTTCAGGCGGTACCAAGGATATTGAAGCCGCCAGCCTGATCCTCGAACCTTTGGTCCGTTATGATGAAAATGGCGCGATGGTGCCTTGGCTGGTGGACGAGATCCCAAGCCTGGAAAATGGCGGTGTGTCCAGTGATCTCACATCAATCACCTGGAGTCTCAGCGAGGGTCTTTTGTGGTCAGACGGAAGCCCCCTGACCTCAGAGGACATCAAATTCACTTGGGAATACTGCACAGCCGAAGGCGGTGGGTGTGCACAGTTTGAGAAGTTCGGCGGCATTACTGCGATTGAGACGCCGGATGCGCAGACTGCAGTGGTCAGGTTTGAAGGCCCCAAGCCCTTCCCCTACTCGGCCTTTGTCGGCGGCTTGGCTCCCATCCTGCAAAAGGCGCAGTTCGCCGACTGCCTTGGCCCCCGCGCCCCGGAATGCAG
>JBCAZO010000235.1:0-4867 GCA_038532975.1 Pseudomonadota bacterium | reverse complement strand
ACCGTCTGGGGCGATCACGAGCGGTTCGAGAAGACGTATTTCAGCGACTACAAAGGTTACTATTTCTCCGGTGGCCGGAGACGTTGATCACGTCATCCACCCGGCCTGTGATCCAGTAGTCGCCATCTTCGTCGCGTCGACAGCCATCACCGGAGAAATAGTAACCTTTGTAGTCGCTGAAATACGTCTTCTCGAACCGCTCGTGATCGCCCCAGACGGTGCGCATCTGACCCGGCCAGCTGTCGCGCATGCAAAGCACGCCTTCGACGCCGTTACCTTCGATCTCAACACCGCTTTGCGGATCGAGAACCACAGGCTGCACGCCAAAGAATGGCTGCTGCGCAGCACCGGGTTTCAGCGTTGTGGCCCCAGGCAAAGGCGTCAGCATGTGACCACCGGTCTCCGTCTGCCAGAACGTATCGACGATGGGGCATTTGCCCTTGCCGACAACATCATTGTACCAGGTCCAGGCTTCGGGGTTGATGGGCTCACCCACCGACCCCAGAAGCCGCAGGCTCGACAGATCGTGCTTTTCGACCCATTCGTTGCCTGCCCCCATTAACGCGCGAATGGCTGTGGGTGCCGTATAGAACTGGTTCACCTTATGCTTGGCGCACACTTCCCAGAAGCGCCCCGCGTCGGGATAGGTGGGCACGCCTTCGAACATGATGGTCGTGGCACCATTGGCCAGTGGGCCGTAGACGATATAGCTGTGCCCCGTGACCCAACCCACATCTGCGGTGCACCAAAAGATATCGCCATCGTGATAGTCAAACACGTATTCATGCGTCATCGCGGCATAGACAAGATAGCCGCCCGATGTATGCACAACGCCCTTGGGCTGACCCGTGCTGCCGCTGGTGTAGAGGATAAAGAGCGGGTCTTCGGCGCTCATTTCAGCCGGAGCACAGACATCGGAAGCCTCCAGCATCATCTCGCCATAATCGTAATCGCGGTCGGTCCAGGTGGTTTGGCCGCCGGTGCGCTTTACAACCAGACATTTCACGCTGTCCTTGCAGTGCAGAAGGGCGGCGTCGGTGTTTGACTTCAGCGGCGTTTCACGCCCGCCGCGCGGGGCGTAGTCAGCTGTGATAACGAGCTTTGCGTCACACCCGTTTACACGCGCGCCCAAAGCATCCGGTGAAAACCCGGCGAAGACGATCGAGTGAATCGCCCCGATGCGCGCGCAGGCCAGCATGGCATAAGCGGCCTCTGGGATCATCGGCAGGTAAATCACCACGCGGTCGCCTTTGCGAATGCCAAGCTCTTCCAGAACATTGGCCATTTTACAGACTGAGCTGTGCAGCTCGCGGTAGGTAATATGCTTGGCGTCTTGCGTATTGGGATCGTCAGGTTCCCAGATGATCGCCGTCTGATCGCCACGTGTTTCCAGATGCCGGTCGATGCAATTCGCCGCCACATTCAGCGTGCCATCTTCAAACCACCGAATATCGATATTGCCTGGCTCAAAAGACGCATTCTTGACCTTGGAGAAAGGCTTGATCCAATCAACCCGCTTGCCGTGTTCTGCCCAAAAGTTGTCTGGGTCAGACACGGATGCGGCGTACATGTCAGCATATTTGCTGGCGTCGATATGAGCGCGCGATACGGTGTCGTTAGACGGCGGGTATGTCAGCTGAGTTGGCGAATTCATGGCAGTCCTCCTCATCGCTCTCGTGCTCTGAAAAGAGGTTTGCGCTTCAGATGCACGGCTAAGCGCATCATAGGCCGTTTAGTAAATTTTAAGAATTAGCTACTGATATCTCTGCGTTTTAATTGTAAATTTTTTATACTTTATGCACTTGAGGGCTGTAACTTTATTTACAGTTCAAATTTTTGTGAGTGTTTTCTGATAGGTAGAAAAAATCAAAGAGGTGATTTTGCATACAATTGCATACCGAATTTGATTACAATGAATTGAATCTTCCCTGCGACAAATCGTCAGGTCGGATCGCGGAAGCCATGATACACCGCACGACTCGATTTTGGGAACCTTGACCAATTGTTCTTTAAAGCGATCAAAAGGCCAGCCTCAGGCAAACCGTTTGAGCGCCAGCACAGCGTTCAGGCCGCCAAATGCAAAAGCATTGGACAGCGCCACATTCACCTTGGCGTCACGAGCCACGTTAGGCACCACATCCAGCGCGCATTCCGGATCGGGTTCTTCGTAGTTGATCGTCGGCGCAATCACCCCATCGCGCAGCGCCATGATACAAGCCAAAAGCTCGACCGCGCCAGTGCCACCGATCAGGTGACCATGCATGGATTTGGTCGAGGACATCATCAGCTTGTCGGCATGAGCGCCGAACACATCCGCCACAGCGGCGCTTTCAGTTTTGTCATTGGCCGCCGTGCCGGTGCCATGGGCGTTGATGTAGCCCACATCCGAACAGTTCACGCGCGCGTCTTTCATCGCGCCCTTGATGGCGCGCGCCGCGCCGTTCTTGGATGGCATTACGATATCGGCCGCATCCGAGGACATGGCAAACCCGGCCACCTCCGCCAGGATTTCGGCACCGCGTTTCTTGGCGTGTTCATATTCCTCGAACACGAAAATGCCAGCGCCCTCGCCCTGGACCATGCCGTTTCGATTGGCCGAGAACGGGCGGCAGGCATCCTTGGACATCACGCGCAGCCCTTCCCACGCCTTTACGCCGCCAAAGCACAGCATGGATTCCGATCCGCCAGTGACCATCACCGGCGCGGCGCCACCATGCACAAGCTGAAAGGCCTGGGCCATGGCATGGTTGGAACTGGCGCAGGCAGTGGAGACGGTAAAGCTCGGACCTTTGAGGTTGAATTCCATCGACACATGGCTGGCGGCGGCATTGTTCATCAGCTTGGGCACAACAAAAGGATGCACCCGGTTTTTGCCATCCTCATAAACCGTGCGGTAATTTTCATCGAGCGTGGTCATTCCCCCGCCCGAATTGCCAAGCACCACCCCGGCCCGCGCCGCCAAAGCGCCGGAAAACTCCAGCCCCGATTGGGCAATCGCCTCTCGCGCGGCAATCAGGGTGAACTGTGTAAAGCGGTCATAAAGTGCCAGCTGCTGACGGTTGAAACGTTCTTCGGGGTCGTAGCCCTGCACTTGACCGCCGATCTTGATGGCAAGCCGGTCCACATCCGGAATGTCCAGCGGGCCAATTCCGCAACGCCCTTCGCGCATCGCTTCAAGCGTATCGGGAACATTCTGCCCAAGCGCATTGATCGTTCCCGCGCCGGTGATGACAACCCTTTTCACTCGTGCTGTTCCGCCACGAGCCGTTTGATGCCATCGATGATCGAGGCTACGGATGTAATGTCAAAATCGCTCTCCTGCGGCGCGTTGGCGTTGAACGGCACAGAGATGTCGAATGCTTCTTCAATGGCAAAGATGCTCTCGACCAAGCCAAGGCTGTCAATGCCAAGATCCTCTAGCGTGCTGTCAAGCGTGACATCGGATGGCTCCAGCACCGCCTGTTCGGCGATGATCTCGATGACGCGGGTCTTTATGCTGTCCACCGACGTGTCCATGTCTTGCACCCTCTTTATGGCCACGAGGCTGATTTAGTCACTCTGATCGGGCTTGGAAACCGTTTTCTTAAGCTCCGCCACGTCAATAAAGAGACGTTTCAGACGGCGGAAGCCTTTGAAGACCTCCATCGTGGTCTCCATTTTCATCGCCGGATAACCCAGCATCACGCGACCTTCGGGGATATTAGACAGCACAATTGTACCTCCCCCCGTGATGACGTTGTCGCCGATAAAGATGTTGTCGCTGACCCCTGTTTGCCCCCCCAAAACCACGTTGTTGCCGATCCGTGTGGACCCCGCGATGCCCACGCAGCCGCATAATAGAGAGTCGTTTCCGATCTCGACGTTGTGCCCGATCATCACAAGGTTGTCGATTTTCGTGCCATTGCCGATGCGCGTGTCACGGATCGTGCCTCGGTCAATCGTGCAGTTAGAGCCAAGCTCGACATCATTGCCGATGCGCACCGCGCCGAGGCTGTGAATCCGCGTCCAGGATTGGGCGCTTGTGCCATCCTGCGAGCCGAGCGTCTGGCGCGCCTGTTCAACGTTGGATTTCTCGGGCGTGACATAGGAAAACCCATCGCCGCCCACCACGGCACCGGGCTGCGCGATGAACCGGTCCCCAATAACGACGCGCGCGCCGATACGCACACCTTCCCGCAGCAACGCCTTTTCACCCAACACTGCGTCGGTCCCGACAAAAGCCTGCGGGCCAATCACGCTGCCAGCCCCGATCCGGGCCCTGGCGCAGACCACTGCCAAAGGTCCAACAGTGACCCCATCGCCCAGTTCAGCACTTGCATCCACAACAGCGGATGGGTGAACGCCGGTGTCCCATCCCTGGCCAGGGTCGAACATGGTGGTCAGGCCTGACATGACATAGCGCGGGCGCGGGGCGACAATGGCCGCTTCCAGACCGAGGGCTTTCCAATCTGCGCCATCCCAGACCACAGCGGCGCGCGCGGCACCCTCTCCAAGTGTGTTTGCATATTCGGGCTTCATCGCGAGCGCGAGGTCATCGCGCCCGGCATCCACAGGCTCAGCGACGCCCGTCACTTCCAGCGCGCCATTGCCAAGTGCTGTTGTGCCAAGCGCCTTGGCGATCTGCTCAACTGTGTAGCCCATGCGACTCCCCCTGTTTCTCAGGGGAAGCCTTTAGCCTTGAACGGCGTTCAGCGAAACCCCTGCCCGTTCGAGCGCCGACCAAATCTTGGCGTCACGTCCATAGACATCGCTGCGGAAGCGCACCACGCCTTTGGCATCACTCACTGCAGTCCGATAGATGATATGCACAGGGACGTGGGTGTCGAGATGCACGTAGGTTTCTTTGCCGCTGTCCAATGTGCGAGGG
>JBCAZO010000234.1:0-4903 GCA_038532975.1 Pseudomonadota bacterium | reverse complement strand
CCGGCAAGACCGTGACATTACAGATTCTGGCCGAAGGGTTTTCCGCAGCGGGAGTGCCGGTTTTTCTGTCGGATGTGAAAGGCGATCTGTCTGGTCTGGCCGCGGCAGGCAGCGAAGGCTTCAAGCTGCACGACGCGTTTATGAAACGCGCCGCTCAGATTGGATTTGACGACTACCGCTATGAGTCGTTTCCCGTCACTTTCTGGGATCTCTTCGGTGAACAGGGCCATCCGGTGCGCGCCACTGTGGCTGAAATGGGCCCACTTCTCCTCAGCCGTCTAATGCAACTCAGCGAGGCGCAGGAAGGGGTGATGAACATCGCCTTCCGCGTGGCTGACGAGCAGGGGTTGCCGCTTTTGGACCTCAAGGATCTGCAATCTTTGCTCGTATGGGTCGGTGAAAATTCCGGCGAGTTGAGCCTGCGTTATGGCAATGTCTCGGCCCAATCGGTGGGCGCGATCCAGCGGTCCTTGCTTGTCTTGGAAAATCAGGGCGGGACACAGTTCTTTGCCGAACCGGCCCTTGATCTGGATGACCTGATGAGCGTCGCGCCCGATGGCCGAGGCCAGATCAACGTGCTGGCGGCCGACAAACTCATGGGCGCACCACGGCTTTACGCCACCTTCCTGCTGTGGCTCCTTTCAGAGCTTTTTGAGACTCTGCCCGAAGTGGGTGATCCGGACAAACCCAAACTGGTGTTCTTCTTTGACGAAGCGCATTTGCTTTTTGAGGATGCGCCCAAAGCGCTGGTCGACAAGGTTGAACAAGTGGCACGGCTGATCCGGTCCAAAGGCGTTGGCGTCTATTTCATCACGCAAAATCCCGACGACGTGCCTGAGGATATTCTGGGCCAGCTTGGCAACCGCGTGCAGCACGCGCTGCGGGCCTTCACCGCACGGGATCGCAAGGCTTTGGAACGTGCGGCCGAAACCTATCGCCCGAACAGTCGTTTTGATACGGTGGATGCCATCCGCGATGTGGGCGTGGGCGAGGCCGTAACCTCGATGCTCGAAGACAAGGGTGTGCCGGGAATTGTTGAGCGCACTCTCATTCGTCCGCCATCCTCGAAACTTGGTCCGATTGATGATGCGACGCGCAAACAGGTTCTGGCCAACTCTCCGGTGGCCGGGAAGTACGAGAAACCGCTGGATCGCAAATCGGCGTTTGAGATGCTTCAGGAGCGCGCAGAAAAAGCCGCTAAAGAGGCAGAGGAGGCAGAGGCACTCGCGGAGGAACAATCCGCGGCAGAACGCGAGTTCAATGCCGGGCGGCGCTATTCGGGGTCGCGTGTGGAGCGCTCAAGCTCGCGGTCCCGCAAGAAGACCGATAGCTTTGGCGGCGCTGTCTTGGATGTGGTTGTGAAAGAACTCAAAGGCACCACAGGGCGGCGCATCGTGCGCGGTATCCTCGGTGGGCTGTTCAAGGGGCGCTGAAATCCTTTCTGAAAGGATTTCACAAAAGCTTTTTGAAAGCTTTTGTATTCACGTTTCGATAGCTTTGAGGTCCTCAAGAAGCGCCTCAGACATATCCTTGGCGCGACGAATGCGTGAGGCTGCAAGGTCTCGGGTTTCCGCACGCATCAACGCCTCGACCCCAAGAAAGAACGGCAGGATCATCTTGCGCTCGGTTTCACCCATTGCAAACGTTTCTGCAAAAGCATCAATGCCTTCGGCGTCTACCCCGAGCCGCATTTTGCCTGAGGGTATCATCCCGCGCCGTCCCATATGCATCAGAAAGCGCGCTATGTCCTTGTAGATCGGTGAGGGCAGTGAGCCACCACAATCAATGCCGGTCAGACGCGCCCCATCTGCAATCAGATTATTAGGATGAAAATCCCCGTGACTGATGGCCTTGCGCCACTCTTTGCTGGGTATGGCCGTAGCGAGGCGCTTGATCTCATCGAGAATACTTTGTTCCAGTTTACGCAGCCGGTTAAACGCTTGCGCTTCCAGACCCCGTTCAGCACGTGCAATCCATGGGTCTGTTTCAACCTTGGCATGGGTTTCAGTTGGAGCAGTATAGGTGCGAAGCCACTGAGCCGCTGGTTTGAGCCATTTGGAGCGCTTGTTCGGCGCGCTGTCGTAGAGCAGTTCCAGCAAAGGTGTGCCCGGTATATCGGCAAGGACTACAATTCCGGCTTTGATGGAACAGGCCAAAGGCGTGCAGACCTGCGCGTCACCTGCGTTCATATAGGGCCATACCCGCTGCAATTCGTTCCAATCACGTTGGCACGCTTCGGGATCGCGAAGGAACACACGAAAAACTGCTGGGCGCACGCCCAGCGTGCCTCTCAGGATCACGCGTTTGCCTTCAACATGGCGTATGATTTCGCTAGGATCGGCGCTTTTGAACAGCGGTTCTTCCGATGCGGCTGCTTCAAACCTCGCCGCTACCTCGGCCAGCGCATCCAGGTCGGGCAGGGGGGCGATCTTTGGCTCGGACGCACGGGTCATGGCGCATCCTTTCCGATGGCTCAAAAGGCGTCAACTGAATTGAACCCGCCGCGCACCGTGTTTATGGTGGCGCGACATGAACACGACAGGACCGCGCCATGACCGATACACCCATTTCCGAGATGTCCTTTGAAGACGCCATGAAAGCGCTGGAAGAGGTGGTGTCGAGGCTGGAGCGGGGCGATGTGCCGCTGGAGCAATCCATTAGCCTTTATGAACGTGGCGCTGCGCTCAAGAAGCGGTGCGAAGACAAGCTGAAAGAGGCCGAGGAAAAAGTGGCGGCGATCACGCTGGATGCGGATGGCACGCCCAAGGGAACGACACCTGTCGAGGGTCTTTGATGCTGCAGGATGCGTTGGCGGCGGACGCTGCCCGGATCCGGACCTGTCTGGATGGACATATCACAGGCCAGACAGATCTTACCGCTGCGATGCGCCACGCGCTTGGCGGGGGCAAAGCGCTGCGCGGCTTTCTGGTTATGGAAACAGCCCGTTTGCACGGCATAGATGCTGATCGCGCTATTTACCCCGCAGCCGGGATCGAAGCCCTGCACGCCTATAGTCTTGTGCATGATGATCTTCCCTGCATGGATGATGATGACCTGCGGCGTGGCCAGCCAACTGTGCACATCAAATGGGACGAAGCGACCGCCGTGTTAGTGGGGGACGCGCTGCAATCGCTGGCATTTGAAATGGTTTTGCACCCCGATGGCGTGGCGGATGTCGCCGCGCGCTCTGAGTTGGGCCTGCGCCTTGCCCGTGCAGCAGGCCAGCAGGGCATGGTTCTGGGGCAGGCGCTGGATATTGCGGCGGAAACTGCGAACAGGCCATTGAACCTTGAAGAAATCACCGCGCTTCAGGCTGGCAAGACTGGCGCTCTCTTTGGCTGGGCTGCGACGGCGGGGGCTGTGATGGCAAACGCTGATCCTGTGCCTTTGCAAAACTACGCCGCAGCACTTGGTCTGGCGTTTCAAATTCAGGATGATGTGATTGACGAAACCGGCGACGCAGCGGCCGTTGGCAAGGCTGTGGGCAAAGACGCTGCGGCTGGCAAAGCCACGTTTGTGTCTCTCTTGGGGCTGGAGGAGGCAAAACGCCGCGCGTCAGATCTTGTTGACCAGGCCTGTGACAACCTATCTCTATATGGTGGATCCGCGGAAACCTTGCGACATCTGGCGCGTTTCGTTATCTCGCGGCAGGCCTGAGGCCAATGACGGATAAGGAGGGTGACGCATGACGCGCCCGCACACACCCCTGCTGGACGAGGTCTCCAGCCCCGCTGATCTAAAGCAGATGTCTGATGCGCAGCTGGTGCAATTGGCTCATGAGCTGCGCGCAGAGACAATTGCGGCTGTGTCTGAGACAGGTGGTCACCTTGGGGCCGGGCTAGGGGTGGTGGAGCTGACCGTGGCTTTGCACCACGTCTTTGATGCGCCACGTGACAAGATTATCTGGGACGTGAGCCACCAGTGCTATCCGCACAAAATCATTACCGGGCGGCGGGATCGTATCCGCACGATCCGTCAAAAGGACGGGCTGAGTGGCTTTACCAAACGCTCGGAATCTCCCTATGATCCCTTTGGCGCCGCGCATAGCTCAACCTCAATCAGTGCCGCACTTGGCTTTGCTGTAGCGCGTGATCTGGGCGGAGCCTGTGATACCGGGCATGGCGATGCAATCGCCGTGATTGGCGACGGGGCTATGTCAGCAGGCATGGCGTTTGAGGCGATGAACAATGCCGGGCATCTGGGCAAGCGGTTGATCGTGATCCTCAATGACAATGAAATGTCGATTGCCCCACCGGTGGGTGCGCTATCGTCCTATCTGTCGCGCCTTTACGCTGGTGAGCCGTTTCAGGAGTTCAAGGCCGCCGCCAAGGGCGCTGTCTCGCTGTTGCCCGAACCGTTTCAGGAAGGCGCGCGGCGCGCCAAGGAAATGCTCAAGGGCATGGCCGTTGGTGGCACGCTTTTTGAAGAGCTTGGGTTTGAATATGTCGGCCCGATTGATGGTCACGACATGGATCAGCTTTTGCCGGTGCTGCGTACGGTGAAATCTCGGGCCACGAGGCCGATCCTGATCCATATAATCACTAAGAAAGGCAAAGGATACGCCCCCGCCGAGGCAAGCCGCGATGGCGGACACGCAACGGCCAAGTTTGACCTGGTGACAGGTGAGCAGAAAAAGGCACCCTCCAATGCGCCGAGCTATACAAAAGTATTTGCCGAGGCTTTGCTGGACCATGCCGCCGAGGATGACAAGATTTGCGCCATCACCGCGGCCATGCCGGATGGCACAGGGCTTGATCTCTTTGACAAACGGTATCCTTCGCGTTGTTTCGACGTGGGCATTGCGGAACAGCACGCTGTGACCTTCTCCGCCGGTCTGGCGGCGGGTGGCATGAAACCTTTCTGTGCGCTCTACTCAACCTTCCTGCAGCGTGGCTATGATCAG
>JBCAZO010000233.1:0-4905 GCA_038532975.1 Pseudomonadota bacterium | reverse complement strand
TGGCTCGGTTCGCAACTTTGCAACCACACTGCGAACAACGCACGGCACAATTGACGACGTTGAAGTTTCTGCAGCCGCCGTCGCCAATGGCGATGAATCATCATTCGGTCTGACAATACGGCCCGCTGCCAGTCGACCAGCCCACGCAGCATAGAGAATGGAAAAAGGATGGTAGCCATTGCTATCAGATGGCCTAGGGCCAGGGCCGCCAAGGCCTTGTAGAGGCTGGCATATTTCTGCTCCATCAGGGCGGAAGAGACGGCCAGAGGCCATCCCATACCCGGATTGATCCCGTGATAGATGCCAGAGGCAACAACGGCCCACCAAAGGGCCGCTGTCGTGTTCAGATCACCCACGTGTCAGACGGAGGGGTAACAGAAACTGTCTGTTGAGCAGTCGCCGCCTTCGAGCCGGATTTGGTGGCTGCGGTAGCCTTTGGGGAACTCGACATAGAAATCCTTGTCGAGCTCCAAGCCGCCGTTTTCGCCGACATTGGCCATGACCATCTGACCGCCTTCATCATCGGGATAGAATTGATCATCCCAAGTGGAATAGAGCGAATTGGTCCAGTAGACTCGTTTGCCGTCGCGGCTGATTTCCACCATTTGAGGCCCATAAACGAAATCCTTACCGTTGGGATGCTTGGCCCCGCGCGCGATGCCGCCAAGCTCCACCTTGCCGCTGAGTTTGGGGTTCATTGGGTCGGAGACGTCGTATTGATGCATCTCGCCCATGCCCCAACAGGCAACATAGAGGAAGCGATCATCGAGGCTGAGGTCAATATCCGTGACCAGCGGCGGTACGGCCTCAAATCCTTGCAGCAGAGGCGGCAGGTTTTCTGCCTTTTCCGGGCGAGGATCGATGGTGATGGTTTTCTTGGCTTCAAACGTGCCATCGTCATTCTGCCACCATGTAAAGATCGATCCCTGCAGATTGGTGGTATCAACAACAACACCCACGAACCCGTGGCGTTTGGCTGGGTCATGGGCGGGACGGATTTCAAGGGCCATCTGATGGTTTTCGCCAAGATCAATGGTTTGCACATTGCGCCGTTCACGCAGGTTCCAGAAATGAATAACGTGACCATATTTGTTGGAAAGCAAATCCTCGGCCACAATACCGTTCTCGAATTGCGGTGGCAGCGCCCACTCGGAACTGACCATGTAGTCACGCGGCAGGTTCCACCAGAAATCATAGTGCTTTTCCTGGGGCCCGCGATCCATCTCGTAGCGGCCGAGAATTTCGAAGGTTTCGCAATCAAGAATGAAGATGCCGGGAGGCCCGTCTGTGCCGTCCTTTCCACCGCCACCCAGGGTCGAGACATAGATGCCTTCCGGCCCACAGTGAATCGTGTGGGGACGCGAATATCCGGTTTTTTCAAAGACCTCTTCGGGTTCAATGATTTTGTGAATTTTGGCTTTCAGGGGTTCTTTGACATCAATCACATAAATCCGAGACGACCGGATGCCGGGGATGATCAGATACCTGCGCTCTAGGAATGCGTGTCCGGTGAGTGGTGACAAAGCAGAAGAACACGCGTTCCAGCCAAAGTGATGAAATTCGTCGCCCTTGTTGGGCATAATGACCTGGTGCACGATCTGGCTGTAGGTTTTGGATTTTGGGTTCACATCTACAACCGCCAGCCCATCAGGCTGCGAGCCATCCGGGCTAAGCATCAATGTAAAAGCCAAGGTTTCGGCCGGAGCGTCCATCGCCATTTTAGCGGTTGGATAGAAAGTCGGATCTGGTCTTAGATTCATAGTTTCCTCCCTTATGGACGCGGATTGTTATTCTCGTTTTTCGTCCAAATACGGGAAAAGGGTCTCATAGAATCAAATGTCAGACAATTAAAATTTTTCACCATATGCGGCTGGTCTGTTAGACTGGCAATATAAAAGGTAGGCCACATGAAGTTTTCTCAACCCGTTCCGGCCTTGCCGGTCCACAGCGTTGTTCAGGCGCAGCAATACTATCGCGACAAACTTGGTTGCGAGATCGCCTGGCACCATGAAGAGGGCCGCATTGGGGCTGTGTCGCATGGCGAGTGTGCAATCTTCTTCCGGGAAGTGGAGGAGCAGATCACCCCATGTATTCACTGGGTTTTTGCGGTCGACGTGGATGGCACGTTTGATGAGCTCTCAAATCTCGGCGCGGACATAGTCGAACCTCCCGAAGACAAACCCTGGGGTCTGCGGCAATTCACGATCCGGGATCTGCACGGGCATGTGTATCACTTTCACTGTGATATCTGATCCGTAAAACTAAGTGCCTAACTTGGCGTTTTGGCGATTTCTCCGGGTAAGAATGTGTTAAACTTTGGGGCGGATGTGCATTTTTGACAGCGCCAGAGGCAAGACAACTACACAGCAAAGCCCAAACTCTTATGGGTGTTAGATTTCGGTTTGGCAGCAGAGTATCGCAGTTTGACTTAACGAGCTGTGATTGCCAGAACTCACACTCAACGATACAAAAGTTCTCTAAATCTTTGGAAACAGTGGTGAGCCGTGCAGGATTCGAACCTGCGACCCACTGATTAAAAGTCAGTTGCTCTACCAACTGAGCTAACGGCCCACTAGGCGGCCTATCTAGAAAGCAGTGAACGGGCGGTCAACCCCTTATCGCGTTGATTCTTCTGCTGTGGCTGGATTCGTAGCAGCTTGATCTTTATATGCCCGATCATGAGCACCACGTCGCACTCTGGATTGCCCTTTATGAAAATGCATGGGCTTGGCAACGATTTTGTCGTTGTCGATGCGCGTGTGCGCAGTGTGGTGATCACTGCAGGATTGGCGCGGGCCGTCGGCAACCGTCGCACGGGTATCGGGTTTGACCAGTTGGCTGTCATTGAGCCGGGCAGGGGTGATGCGCATCTTCGGTTCTGGAACTCCGATGGGTCGATGTCGGCGGCTTGTGGGAATGCCACACGTTGCATCGCGCGGTTTTTGATGGATGAAACGGGCAAGGATCATTTGCACCTGACTACGGAGCGCGGCGACCTGTATGCAACCGACGCAGGCGGGGGTTTGACCTCCGTCAACATGGGCGCGCCGCAGCTAGAGTGGCAGGATATTCCGCTGGCCGAGAACATGGATACGTTGGAGTTGCCCATCGAAGGTGCGCCGACAGCGACTGGGATGGGTAATCCGCATTGCACATTTTTCGTTGATGACGCCGAGGCGGTGCCGCTTGAGACATTTGGCCCGCGATATGAGCATCATCCGCTCTATCCAGAGCGCACCAATGTTCAGGTCGCGAGTATTCTTGCCCCTGATCATTTGCGGATGCGTGTCTGGGAACGGGGTGTTGGCGTCACCTTGGCATCTGGGTCTTCATCCTGTGCCGTGGCCGTCGCAGCAGCTCGGAAAGGACTTACGGGGCGCGAGGTGATGATTGATCTGGATGGTGGACAGATGCAGGTTGCGTGGCGAGATGACGGCGTTTGGATGACTGGCGCGACGACGCATGTGTGTGATGGAGTGATTGCGCCGGATTTTATCGAGGCCTCACAATGACTGCTCCAAAGTTTGCGACGTTGGGGTGCCGTCTCAACGCCTATGAGACAGAGGCGATGAAGGACCTAGCCGGACAGGCCGGTCTTGAGAATGCGGTGGTTATCAATACCTGTGCGGTCACAGCCGAGGCTGTCCGCAAAGCGCGGAAAGAGATCCGCAAGCTGCGGCGTGAAAACCCGGATGCAAGATTGATCGTGACCGGTTGCGCGGCTCAGACCGAACCCGCGACTTTTTCTGCGATGGACGAAGTATATGCGGTGATCGGAAACATTGAAAAGATGAGGCCGGAGACTTGGGAAGGATTGGCCGCCGATTTCATTGGTGAAACCGAGGCCGTGCAAGTCGACGACATCATGTCTGTTACAGAAACGGCTGGTCATTTGATTGATGGGTTCGGCACGCGCAGCCGCGCTTACGTTCAGGTTCAAAACGGATGCGATCACCGCTGTACGTTCTGCATCATACCTTATGGTCGAGGCAATTCGCGATCCGTGCCGGCTGGCGTGGTGGTGGAACAGATCAAGCGAATGGTGGAGCGCGGATACAATGAGGTTGTTCTGACCGGAGTGGACCTGACCAGCTGGGGGGCCGATCTTCCACAGACACCCAAGCTTGGGGATCTTGTGATGCGTATCCTCAAGCTGGTGCCCGACCTGCCACGCTTGCGGATTTCCAGTATCGATTCCATCGAAGTGGACGAAAACCTGATGCAGGCCATCGCGACCGAGCCGCGCCTGATGCCACATCTGCATCTCAGCCTGCAACATGGCGATGACCTGATCCTCAAGCGGATGAAGCGGCGTCATCTTCGTGACGATGCCATTCGTTTCTCCGAAGAGGCACGGCGCTTGCGTCCGGATATGACCTTTGGGGCGGATATCATAGCTGGATTTCCAACCGAAACAGAAGAGGCGTTTGAAAACTCACTTAGGCTAGTGGAAGACTGCCATCTGACCTGGTTGCATGTTTTCCCTTATTCGCCGCGTCCCGGTACCCCCGCGGCGCGTATGCCTCAGATTGATGGTCGCGCCATCAAGGCGCGTGCGGCACGCTTGCGGCAAGCGGGTGAGGCGCGTGTCTCCCGGCATCTGACCGAACAGCAAGGGCGCACGCATCGGGTTTTGCTGGAAAATCCCCGCATGGGCCGGACCGAGCAATTCACCGAAGTCGTGTTCAACTCGGACCAGCCTGAAGGTCAGATTGTGACGGCAAGGATTGCCGGTCAATCCGGCCAAAAACTGATTGCCTGATCCCGTGTCTTTGCCGGTCTTATGGTCGTTTCGCCGTTGTCCTTATGCCATAAGAGCGCGGTTGGCGCTCTGTGTCTCAGGGCAACAAGTCGAATTGCGGGAGATCTTGCTAAGGGACAAACCGCAGGCCTTTCTGGCGGTTT
>JBCAZO010000232.1:0-4917 GCA_038532975.1 Pseudomonadota bacterium | reverse complement strand
TTTTTCATTATTATTACAACCACAAATTACTCAATTTGTGGGTGGTGCTGCGCTAACATCCACCCCCCCCGGGGGGGGGGGGGGCTCCCCCCCCCGCGCGGCGGGCCTGCGGCCCTTGATTCCGCGCGGGGCCTATGATGACTGGTTTGAGCGCTCTGCACTGTCACTTTTTGAGCCTGCGAAATGCGATTGTGAGGATGTAGATAAACGCGTTTGCAATTGTTGAATAGAACAGGACGACGAAGAAAGCGATCAGATACCAAGGCCTATTTATGTGTTCACCGGTAGCAACCGAGTGAAGAAATCCTATAAAGAAAAAAGTTGCTGGTAAAAGGCACGATAGCAACAGAAGGGTCCATCTGTGGTGCCATTTCGAGCCCACCAAAACCAGAGAAAAGGCTAGAATCGAAACGAATACAAAGGGAAAAGTCGTTTCGTTCAATCCGATCATTCGACCCTTGCCATCCGCGCGCTTACATTTGCGGTTTTATCTGTTTTGCGCCGGGATGGAAATGGCAGCTCTGTCCGCTTAGCTGTCCCTGCCAAACTTCATCAAAACGCACCCTACGCCTTTGCCCTCAACCCCGCCGCACGCATCTCACTCAAGGACTGTCTTGGCGTCAGTGCCTCAGCCGACACATTCAAATCCAGCACAGCCCCCGTCTCCGACGCCAGCGCTCTCTCAAACGCAGCCGCAAAGTCTTCGGTCCGCTCTACCCGCTCTGCGTGAAACCCATAAGCTTTTGCCAAAGCCGGGAAATCCGGGTTCACCATGTCTGTGCCAGACACGCGCTCGGGGAAATGCCGTTCCTGATGCGCGCGGATCGTGCCGTAGATGCCGTTATTGACAATAAGCACAATCGGCTGCGCCCCGGCCTGAGTGGCACTGGCCAGTTCCTGACAATTCATCTGAAAATCCCCGTCCCCGGCAAAACAGACCACGACCCGCTCGGGATGTACCACCTTGGCTGCAATCGCAGCAGGCAGGCCGTATCCCATCGCGCCCGATTGGGGCGCGAGCAGTTTGGATTTTGGGCCGTATAACATGAACTTATTCGGCCAGACGGCAAAATTTCCAGCCCCGTTGGTGATGATCGCATCCTCTGGCAGCACCGCGCGCAGATGCGCCGCGACCTTGCCCATATCCACCGGCGAGGGCAGATCAGGCAATTCCAGACTGGCCTCAAAGGCCGCGCGCGCCTCGGCCCGCCAATCGGCCCAATCACCCTTCACCGCAGTAAGGCTTACGGCAAACGCATTCGGCCCGGCCTGAAGGCCCAGCCGCGGGGCATAGATCTTGCCGATCTCCGACGCATCAGGATGCACATGGATCACCGTCTGACGCGGCTCGGGCACATCGAAAAGCGTGTAGGCATCGGTGGTCATCTCGCCAAAGCGGATGTTGACCGCCAAGACCACATCAGCCCTGCGAATAAGGTCCTTTACATGCGGCGGCATCCCCACGCCAGCCTCTCCGGCATAGCAGTGCGAGTGATTGTCGAACTGATCCTGATAGCGAAAGGCCACCACCACAGGGATGTCAGAGGCTTCAGCGAAGGCCTGCAACTGTGCACGGCCTTCTGCCGTCCAGTTGCACCCCCCGGTGATCACGAGGGGCCGCTCGGCGGCTTCCAGAATTGCGCGCATCCCCGTCAACGCATCTAAGGTCAGCGCAGGCTCGGCCATCTCAAACGGCCCGCTCAGAGGCGTGGCATCGGTGAGCGAGGTCAGCATATCCTCAGGCAGCGCAATCACCACCGGCCCGGGCCGCCCGGACAGCGCCACGGACCACGCCCTTGAGAGGATTTCGGGAATGCGTTCCACCCGGTCGATCTCGACCGCCCATTTGGCCATCGTGCCAAAGACGGCGCGATAATCCACCTCCTGAAACGCCTCGCGTCCCTTTTGATCGGTGCCCACCTGCCCCACAAAAAGCAGCATCGGCGCGCTGTCTTGTCGGGCCGTGTGCACCCCGATTGAGGCATTCGTCGCCCCCGGCCCACGTGTCACAAGGCAGATACCCGGACTGCCGGTCAGTTTGCCATAGGCCGCTGCCATAAAGGCCGCGCCGCCTTCGTTGCGGCAGAGCACAAAATCAAGCCGACCTTTCGTGTCATAAAGCGCATCAAGCACCGCGAGATAGCTTTCCCCGGGCACACCGAAACTCTTGGTTGCCCCCAAAGCCACCAGACTTTCGACCAGAAGCTGACCACCATTGCGCATGACCACGGCCCTCAAAGTGACAATTGCGGCACCCTAGACCGGGGCGCGCGCGATCTTCAACCGCCGTTTCGCTGTGGCCACTCCTTGGGCCGTGTCCGCTCCAGCTCAGGCGGGATCGAAATATACTCGTCTGTGTCCCCGGGCGGAAGGCTGAACGGCCCGCTGTCCCAATCGGCGGCATTCCAGGCCTCTTTGGCTTCTTCGATCCGATCCTTGGATGACGATACGAAATTCCACCAGATATAGCGCGGCTCATTGAGCGTCTCACCCCCAAGCGCCATCAGCCGCGCGCCTTGCGAGCCCGCCTTTACGCTGATCCTATCGCCGGGACGAAACACCATCATGCGACCGGCCTCAAAGGTGTCTCCGGCCACCTCGATGCTGCCCTGCGTCACATATATCCCGCGATCTTCATGATCGTCCGGCAAGGGAAACTGCGCGCCCGGGGCAAGCGTGACATCGGCATAGAAAATCTCGGACTGCATGGTGACGGGGCTGGCCGCGCCCCAGCCCGTGCCAAGGATCAGCTTCGCGTCAGCCCCGCCGTCGGATATCTCCGGCAGCGCCTCTTGCTTGTGGTGCTCGAAATCCGGGGCCATGTCCTCGCGATCCTTGGGCAACGCGACCCATGTCTGAATGCCAAAAAGCTTGTGCCGCGTGGCGCGTGTCTCGTCGCTTGTCCGCTCTGAATGCGTCACCCCACGCCCCGCCAACATCCAGTTGACCTCACCTGGGTAGATCATCTGATGCGTGCCCAGGCTATCGCGGTGCTCAAACTCGCCCTGATAAAGATAGGTCACCGTGCCCAGCCCGATATGCGGATGCGGTCGCACGTCGATGCCGCCGTCGGTGATGAACTCCGCCGGGCCCATCTGGTCAAAGAAGATGAACGGCCCCACCATCTGCCGCTTGGGACTTGGCAAGGCACGGCGCACTTCAAAGCCGCCAAGGTCACGCGCACGCGGGATGATCAGCGTCTCCAACTGCCCGCTGTTAGGACAATCGGGCGAATGTGTGGGATTCCAGCTCATATTGCGTCTCCTTTTACTTTGGTGGGGCGTTTCAGGAACGCTGTCACGGCGCGGTATTCGTCCAGGGCAATCTCATGCCCGCCGCCATGCACAAGCGTTTCCACCTGCGCGTCTTGCGCGTCAAACCATGTGATCAGGCGTTCTGTCACCGGCCAGGGGCAAATCGGATCATTGCGACCAGCCGTCAGGAAAACCTCTCGCCCTTGCAAACCATCAACTGGCTCAGGTGCCCAGGGAATCATCGGATGCATAAGCGCCACGCGGTCAAACAGCATGGGCCGCGCCATAATCACTGAACTCAGAATATTCGCTCCATTGGAATAGCCGAACCCGTAAATGGGAGAAGTCGGATGATCATTGGCATGAGCCTTTATGAAAGTGGCCATGGCCTCGGCCCGTTTGGGCAGGTCTTCCATGTCATAAAGGCCCTCGCCCTTGCGCCTGAAAAACCGGGCGGCGCCGTTTTCATCCACATCGCCCTTGGGCGAGACGACACCCGCCGCAGGATCAATGCGCCGCGCAAAGGAAAAGAACTGCGCCTCGTCCCCGCCGGTCCCGTGGAAGGCGAAAATCAGGGGCGCACCCGGTTTGGGCGGGTGCGCCAGGTGATGATAGCTGGCCTTCGACATCGTTATCCATCCACAATTGGCGGCAAATGTGCCTCGATCTTGTCCCTGAGCGGCTCATACCGCGTGGGCAGTTTCAGAGCCTGACCAAGGTTGGCAGTGTCCTCATCGCGGTCAAATCCCGGCTCATTCGTGGCAACCTCAAAGAGGACGCCACCGGGTGTCCGGAAATAGATGGCCCAAAAGTAATCGCGGTCAATCACCGGCGTCACCTGATAGCCGGTGTCAATGAGTTGCTCACGCACCCTGAGCTGCGCGGCGCGATCCTCAACGGCAAAGGCGATATGGTGGACCGAGCCTGCGCCCTGATCTGCAGGCTTCGCGTTGGGCAGTTCCTGCAGGTCAATTGTGTCCGCCGCATTGCCGCCTTCGATGACAAACCGCGTCAGATCGCCTTGAGTGTCAGCCTTTTGATAGCCCATGAAGCCCAATAACTCTGCGGTGGCCGCGCTGTCCTGCAGCGCAAACCTCGCGCCATGAAAGCCGAGGATACCAGCCTCCTCCGGCACATCCGCTCCGGTCCAGGGCGTGCGTCCGCGCGGATCGGATTCGACCAATGCAAACCCGTCGCCATCCGGGCCATCAAAGCTCAGGCGTTTGTCACCAAAGGCCGTGCTCTCTTGCAGCCCGGTCACTCCCGCTGCCGCGAGGCGCTTGGACCAATAGGACAAGGCACCATGCGGGACGGCGAATTCGGTGACACCAACCTCGCCCACGCCCCGCCGCCCCCGCGGCATCGCGCCGAAAGGAAAGGTGGTCATGACCGAGCCGGGCGTGCCAACCTCGTCGCCGAAATAAAGATGATAGACCTCGGGCGCGTCGAAATTAACGGTCTTCTTGATCCGCCGCAGGCCAAGGGTCTGGGTGAAAAACGCGTTGTTGCGATTGGCGTCGCCCGCCATCGAGGTGACGTGATGCAGGCCTCTGATCTCTTTGATCATGATGTCCTCCTCAAAAGGGTCATGTGTTGGGAGCAGAAGTAGTGCGTTTGGGGCGTTGAGGACAGGCGCACGGATATAGGGAATTTGTGCACATAC
>JBCAZO010000231.1:3478-4936 GCA_038532975.1 Pseudomonadota bacterium | reverse complement strand
AAAGCTCCAACTGGCCCCCCAGCACATTGACGGACGTATCCATTTTCATCGTCATGATGCTAGACCTCGTGCAAAATGGTTTCAAAGCCTTCAAACTGCGGCGGCCCGATCAGAGCTTCCTGCGTCTTGGACCGTCCTGCATCCTTATGCGCATCGCGAAAATTCTGCGACTTGGTCCAGGCTTCAAAATCGGCGCGACTGGCCCAAACCACGTGGCTGGAATAGAGGCAGAACCCATCTCCTTCAGGCCCCTTGAGAAGGCGAAACTCTTGAAACCCCGGCGTTTCTTTCAGTCGGCTTTCGCGAGAGCGCCACATGTCTTCGAACTGCGCCTCAGCGCCGGTTTTCACCTGAAACCGGTTCATTGCGATGTAGCTCATATCTAAAATCCCGCATCATGCATCTGTACAGACATCCTGCACAATGCGTGACAACGCGGCAAGTCATGACGCGCTAAAGCGTGTCTGCGACTTGGCGAAACAGCTTGATATTGGCTTCATGAGTTCCCGGCTCGTTGAACCTGCGGTCTGCCGCAGTGGTCACGATCACAACATCCCTCATCTGGTCAACATAAATATACTGGCCGTAAATCCCATGCGCCATGAATTGCCCGGGTTCAGCATCCACAGGCACCCACCAATGGTATCCATATCCCAGCTCACCCGGCGCTGTTGGCGCCGTGGGCATGGTCGATGCCTCGACCCAGTCTTTAGGTACGATCTGTTTCTCAGATAGCTTGCCCATCTGTTCGTACATCAATCCAAACCGGGCAAAATCACGCGTTGTCTTGTTGATCCCACCTGGGGCAAAGGCCACCTCATTGCTATCGGCCAAAATGTAGGGCTCGGCTTCTAACCCCATGGGCTTTATGAGCTTTTCAGACAGAAGTTCGGCCAAAGGCTTGCCCGTGACAGAGCGCAGCAGCATGGATAGAACATGCGCGTCTATGGATACATAAAGCCAATCCTCACCCGGGTCTCCACGTTTCTCCAAAAGGCTGGCCGCAAACTCATCCATAGTGCCGCCCAAGGCAAGCTCACGCCCCATGCGATTGATGTCAGAGTCATAATCAAGATAATCCTCATTGAACGCCACACCGCTTGTCATCTGCAGAAGATCGACAATCCTAACGCCGTCATAGGCCGTGCCCTTGAGCGTAGGCAGATATTGAACAACCTCATCCTCCAGCGCCTTGATCGTGCCTTCACTCAGAAGGATACCGAGAAGGGCCGACAAGTAAGGCTTGGAGAGTGCCCACCCAATTCGAAGGTCATCTGCGGTCGTCTCCAGGTGATAGCTCTCATGAACAATCTGACCTTTGTGTAAAACAAGCAGCGATGTGACAGTGCGCTCTTCGATCCAGGCGATGACGTCGTCTGTCAGTGCAACTTCGGTGCCCTTTGGCAGTTCGGAAACTGGCATGTCGCCGCGTGGGATCGGCTGTGATCGAAACGCCTT
>JBCAZO010000231.1:2628-3453 GCA_038532975.1 Pseudomonadota bacterium | reverse complement strand
ATTTTGTCTTGTTCGAAGAGAGTGTTCACGGCGACAAGACGGTAGATTTCTTCGCGCATGATAACGCCGAAAAACAAGGCCGCCAGCACAGCCAAGACCAACGTTCTTCTTGCCCATTTTACAGTGTTTCGCACAACTGGGCTCCCTTACCAAACCAACACACTCGCCTGAAGCGAGTATAAGATACACTTCTATCTATCTGAACTTGTCTAGTAATTTCTGCAAGGACGAACGCGTGTCCTCTCCGGGATTTGATATGGGTGTGTGTTCTTCGTGTCGCGGTTTCGCAGGATTCGGCGCATTGGACGCGGAAGACCGAGGCGGTGCAACCCGTTGTGCAACCGCATTAAGAAACTTGTCACTATGTCCTTCGGCCAACTCTGTCGCCCCGTTTGACAGGCCGGACAAAAGCGGCTCAAGCCACTCCTGATCGGCTTTGGCAAAATCCTGCAAAACATAGCGGGCCACGAGGTTCTTTTGTCCCGGATGTCCGATGCCCAGGCGCACCCGCTGATAGTGTTCGCCAATATGTTGATGGATCGACCGCAATCCGTTGTGCCCTGCGTGTCCGCCACCCCGTTTGACCCGGCATTTGCCGGGTGTCAGATCAAGCTCATCGTGAAACACGGTCACGTCCTCTGGGTCCAGTTTATAAAACCGCATGGCCTCTCCCACGGATTGACCCGACAGGTTCATGAATGTTTCGGGCTTCAAAAGCAGAACTTTTTCAGTACCAAGACGCCCTTCGCACAGCACGCCCTGAAACTTGGATTTCCATGGACCAAACCCATGATCCTCGGCAATCCGATCCACAGCCATGAACCC
>JBCAZO010000231.1:0-2618 GCA_038532975.1 Pseudomonadota bacterium | reverse complement strand
CACAGCACGCCCTGAAACTTGGATTTCCATGGACCAAACCCATGATCCTCGGCAATCCGATCCACAGCCATGAACCCAATATTGTGCCTGTTCTTGGTGTATTTGTTGCCCGGATTACCCAAGCCTACAAAAAGCAGCATTGCCGTTGTCCTGAATTTGGTATGGATGGTCTACGCTGCGGGCGCGTTTGAATCAACAAACCAACCGAGCAGCGCGGCAAGGGCAAGGGATGAGATGGCAGAATATGACATTGATGGAATAGTCCTGCACGTCCCGGGGCAGATGCTCAACGATCGTATCGCGGGCAAACTTGTCTCGGGCGGTTATGAGGCCCACGAAGCCCGCGCTGTGCAAATGCGCGTGAAACCGGGGCAGCGCGTGCTAGAACTGGGCGCGGGCCTTGGCTATGTCAGCTCTGTTGCGGCGCGCGCGGCAGGGCCGGAACATGTTGTTTCCGTCGAGGCAAATCCGACGCTTTTACCAGTGATCGAACGCAATTTGAAAGCCAACGGGTTTCACAAGCTGCGCCTGATGCACGGCGCTATCATCGGAGCGTTGGAAGAGGTGGGAGATCTTGGCTTTGATCCCAAAAAAGCTTTCTGGGCTGGGCGCATTGCGGACGAAACAAGTGATGCTGGCGACGTGGTGCCAGTGCCGACTCTATCTTTGCCAAAGCTTCTGGCAGAATTTAAATCGCAGATTGTGATCATGGATGTTGAAGGGGCCGAAAGGTTTCTGTTTGATGAACCATGGCCTGATCATGTGCTCACCGTGATCATGGAGCTTCACCCAAAACAATATCCGGATACAGTGATCAAACAGATTGTGGATTGCATGTCGGCCTCTGGTCTCACGTATGATCCCGGCCCGTCGCGCGGTCGCATCCTCTGCTTCCGCCGAGTGCGCGGAACATAAAAAAACGCGGAGGCCTAAGCGCTCCGCGTTTCTGCAATTCATATAAAGATGACCAGAAGCTTACTCTTCTGCAGCGGCCTCTTCTTCTGCCGGTGCTTCTGTGGCCTCTGTGACTTCGCCCTCTTCATCCTCTGCGTTTTCATCAGATTTCAGAGCCGATGGAGCAGAGATGTTGCAGATCACGAAATCCCGATCAATCGTCGGCTTGGCACCTTCTGGCAACTGGACCTGGCTGATTGTCACGTTATCCCCGACATTCAACCCTTCCAGGCTCACAGTAACACTCTCTGGAATATCACCAGCTGTCACCAGAAGCTCGATCTCGTTGCGCACGACGGTCAAAACCCCGCC
Source organism: Pseudomonadota bacterium (assembly GCA_038532975.1). GTDB lineage: Bacteria > Pseudomonadota > Alphaproteobacteria > Rhodobacterales > Rhodobacteraceae > Roseovarius. Next base: position 1,352 of record JBCAZO010000231.1, on the reverse strand, counting down.
TTTCCGGATACCGGGGCAATCATCCTCGCCGACAAAATCAACCGGAATAAAGAGGTTGATTTTGGTCGTCCGGCGCAAGCGCATCAGATCAAGATGCGTGGGCAGGTCCTTGACCACATCGCGCTGCACATCGCGGCAGATCACGCGCACATCGTCATGGCCATCCACTTTGAGGTTGAACAATGTCGACTTAAACCGTCCGGCCTTGAGCTTTTTCAGAAGCTCGTTGAACGGAATGTTGATCGGAAGCGGATCAGTATCGCCCCCAAAAACGATCCCCGGAACCAGGCCCTCGCGGCGTGCTGCACGAGCGGCGCCCTTGCCCGTCCCCGTGCGTTCCTGGGCGTGAAGATCAGGTATTTCTCCAGCCATATGTATTCTCCATGTCTAAGGCGGGGCTCCTCCAAGGCTGTAGCCCCACGTGAAACCGCGCATATAGACCGGATTTGCCGGGTTGGGAAGCGGATTCTGCACCACATGGCATGGCGTCTTTGCCCAGTGCTGGAATGTGAGTATTTGCGGAACGATGAAAGCCAGCGCGCCTATACTTTCACTGTTCCATAAATACTCAAATCACCCGATCCAATCCCCGGCGAACCCTTTGGGAATCATAAGGATATCCCGGTCCACCTTAGTGATGTCCGTATGCCCGCAAAACGCCATGGAGATATCGAGCTCTTTATGGATGATTTCCAGCGCCCTGGTCACACCTGCCTCTCCCATAGCCCCCAGACCATAGACATATGCGCGCCCGATATAGGTGCCCTTGGCCCCAAGGGCGATGGCCTTCAAAACATCCTGGCCGGTGCGGATGCCGCTGTCGAGGTGCACCTCAATCTTATCACCCACCGCATCCATAATCTCAGGCAAGGCGCGAATGGCGGAAAGCGCACCATCAAGCTGCCGCCCCCCATGGTTTGAGACGATAATCGCATCGGCCCCCACGTTGAGCGCCTCTTTGGCATCGCGCGCATCAATGATGCCCTTGATGATAAGTGGCCCGTCCCACATTTTGCGAAATTGCCGGATGCGATCCCAATTGAGTGCTTCGTCAAACGCTTCTGCCGTCCAGGAGCTGAGCGAGGAGGGATCCGTCACACCGCTGGCATGACCAACGATATTGCCAAAGAACCGCCGCTTCGTGCCCAGCATACCCAGGCCCCATTGCACCTTGGTCATCATATTGGCTACCGATTTCAACGTCAGCTTCGGCGGCGCGCTCAGTCCGTTCTTGAGGTCCTTGTGGCGCTGGCCCAGAACTTGCAAATCCACCGTGATTACCGCCGCTGAGCATTTGGCGTCTTTCGCACGCTCAAAGACGACGATTTCATGCAGCGGCTCTTCGACCGTGC